>NZ_JBEPNO010000006.1:0-249738 GCF_040546275.1 Nakamurella sp. UYEF19
ATGGTTCCATCCGGATCCACGGCGGCCGAAGCGTCCACACCTACCACCAAATTGCTGGTGGACGTGGTAAACGACGCAGTCGGGAGCTGATTGGCCGCAACGACGGTCACGTCGTGCGCGATCGTGTCGGTGCCACCACGGTTATCCGTCACAGTCAGGGTGACCGTGTAGGTGTTCGCCGTGGCGTAGGTGTGCGACGCAGCGGCGGTAGTACCGGTCGTATCCGGTGTCCCATCACCCCACTTCCACGAGTACGACGCGATACTCCCGTCAGGATCGACCGAAGTCGAGCCGCTCACGCTGGCCACCAAGTTAACGGTCGAGGACGTGAAGGCCGCCGTCGGCGACTGGTTGGCCGCAGCCACCGTGACCTGCCGCGTCGTGGTGCCAATGCCACTACGGTTGTCGGTCACTGTCAGCGTGATCGTGTAGGTGTTCGCCGTGGCGTAGGTGTGCGACGCCGTGGCGCCAGTACCGGTCGTATCCGGGGTGCCGTCACCCCACTTCCACGAATAGGACCCGATGGTTCCATCCGGATCCACGGCGGCCGAAGCGTCCACACCTACCACCAAATTGCTGGTGGACGTGGTAAACGACGCAGTCGGGAGCTGATTGGCGATCCCGGTCTGGTATCGACTCGCGATCGTCGACGCCGGGAGCACGGTGGAGTAAACCGCGGCTTCATCGATCGTGCCCGCGAAGAACGGGCTGCCCGCCCAGGTGCTATCGCCACCGATCCGCCAGTACCCGGTGTAACCCTCGGACCCCGTCTCAGAGTTCGAACCGATTAGCTGACCGTCGACGTAAAGCTGCATGCCAGACGGGCCCTGCGCCGCCGCGACTTGGTGCCACTGCCCGTCGTTGTAAGTGTTCGGCGACGTGATGACCACCGCGGTCCCGGTATAGACACCAAAGTTCAGCCGGCCCTGCGGATCCATGTACACATGCCTGTCGTAATGATTGGAGCTACCCGATGCCGAATCTCCGAAGCCAATGATCTTGCCGCCGGACGTCGTCGAGGTGTTGAACCAGGCCTCCTCGGTGTAGGACGTCGGGTTGCTCACCGGCGTCTGGGAGACCACAGCTCCGTCAGCGCCGTTGAATATCGCAGCGGTGCCGGTGGCTGAGGAGATTCCAAGCACCCCGAAGGAGACGCCACCCTGAGCCTTCCCGGCGTTGCCGAACGGGCCGGAGTCGACGGCCGACGTCGCACCGGCCGACTCGTTCAACCGCCAATACAGCGCGGGGGAGTCGTTGAAGACAGACAGGCCGTAGGCGTCGGTTGGCGCGACCGGCAGGGTCGATGTGCGGCCGGCGGCAACCCAGAGGGCATCGACGTCCTGAACGCTGAGCGCGGTCGGAAAGACGGCCGCGTCGGCGATGGAGCCGTTGACGAAGTTGCTTGAGGGCGTGTTCGGCCAGCCCCCGGTGTTGTCCCCGCCAACTCGCCAATATCCGCTGTAAGGCTGCCCTGATGTCGTGTCAATGCTCGCGGCGACCCGCCGGCCATCGACCGACAGGACCATTCCGGCGGAGCTCAAGCTCGCGACTACCTGATGCCACTGGCCGTCGTTGAAGGCGGCACTGGAGTTCACCGTGCGCACGCCGCCCGGGTAGACGCCGAAGAAAACGTGGCCGGCGTTGTCCAGGTAGATGTGGCGGTCGTAACTGCCAGAGGTCCCGGTTTGCGAGTTGCCAAAGCCCATGATCTTGCCGCCGGACGTCGAGGTCGTCTTGAACCACGCGGTGGCGGTAAACGTGTCCGGACCGACCTGCGGCGTGGTGGAGCCGAGGTAACCGTTGGAGGTGCCGTCGAAGGTCGCGGCCGTGTCGGTGCTGCCGCCGATCGGGCCGGAGGCACCGAGCGTGACGCCCGGTCCGAACAGGCCGTTGTTGGCGCCGGCCCAGTCGTTGGCCGTGGTGCCCGACGCCTCGGTCAGCGGGTAGAAAAGAGACGCACCCAGGGACAGCACCTTTGCCGCGTACGGGCTGACGGTGCCGGTGGAGGCGACGGCCGTAACGGTGGCGGAGGTCTGGAAGTTGCCGTCCTTGTCAGTAGCCGTGACACGGTAGGTGTAACTGGTGCCCGGGGTGACCGCCTTGTCGGTATAGCTGAGCGACGGCATGTTCCAGAACGTGCCGTCGGCCGCGAACGTGCTGACCGGACTGGCAGTGTTGTTGTTACGGATCACGCGGTAGGTCAGCGATATGTCGTCACGGTCCCAATTGGACGGGAAAACAAGCCGGATCTGTCCGGGGACCGCGGTATTGGCGACCGGGGTCCAGGCCGTGGAGCCATTGCGTGGGCCCTGCTTCATCGGCGCGCCGGCGGCCTTGGTCGCATAGCGCACGAGTCCGTATTGAGCCACGTTGTTGACCTTCGGGAACTCGCCGCCCATCACCACGTAGGTGCCGTTGCCGGTGACGTTCCAGGCCGCCTGTCCTTGACCAGTGAAGGTGCCGGCCTGCAACTCGGGATACCAGTTGTACATCGATGCCCCTGGGCGGCCGATCCAGTTGTAGTACGTTCCGCCTGCTGCGTTGTCGTTGCCGATGAGGCCGTCCACACTATTGTCGAACGCCATTGCGCGGCGAGTGTTGGCCGCGCGCGGGTTTGACTCGTCCCACGCACCCATATTGCCGCAGTAGTGGGCGTGGGTGACGACGTAGACCGTCGACTTGTCTGAGTAAGAGTCGTAGGTATCGCCGTGGCAGGCCTCCATCCACTTGATCGTGCCCGAGTTGGGGTCAGCGGAAAATGTGCCCTCCAGGTTGCCGACGGAGCTCGCGGCGTATACCCAGCCGGTGCCGAATACTGACTGGCCGTCGGTGCTCAGTGACCATATGCCGGCCATGCCGGCACCCGACTGGCCCGGGCTGACGCCGTTCTTGATGCTGTCGGTGGCGGCCCAGGGGATTAACTGACTATTTGACGTGCTAACGGCACCCATGCCACGTTGCTCGACGCCGTTCATTTGACCGAAACGCCCGCCCACGATCACCCTCGAGTAGTCGGGGGTGATGACCATTGCATCGACCTGGGCGTCGGTAGTCGGCGTCCAGTTGAGCAGGTCGCCGGTTGCGGTGCTGAAGGCTGCGAGGTTGGTTCGGTTGACGAAATTGGCCTGCGTGAATGATCCGCCGACGTAGACGGCAGAGTCGCTGACCGCGATCGCGACAACCGGACCGTTGAGGTTGGGGTTGAAGCTCGCGATCAGAGCGCCGGTGGCTGTGCTGTACGCGGCGAGGCGGCGGTGCGTAGCACCGTCGGCCGTTGTGAAGTCACCACCGACGTAGATGCGCAAGCCATCCGGCGACTTGACGACCACCCGCACCTGCGAGTTGAGGTTCGGCGCGAAGGATGTGACAAGGTTGCCGTTCGTGATGTTGTAGGCCAATAGGTTGCCTCGGGGCGTCAGACCCTGACCCGCGATCGCCCCCGCCGTGCGCGCGTTCGAGAAACTGCCGCCGGCATAGACGGTGTTGTTTACGACGACCTGGGACCAGACCACGCCGTTGTCGATCTGCACGGTTGGCAGACCATCCGAGCTCACGACAGCCGGGGTCGGCTGCAGGAGCGGCGGCGGTGACGGCAGCGCCACGTTGTCAGCGTGTGCGGACAGCACTGGCATACCGAGCACGCACAACGCGGCGACGCCGAGCACGACAGCCCATCGGCTTAGTCGCGATCTCGGTGTGGATGTGATTAACAAGCCGGTCTCCGGTCTGGCGGTGGGATGAAGGGGACGTTGACGAGTCACGAGGGTTCTCCGACAAAAATGACTGTGGGTGAGGATGCAAACGAGTTCACTGCAATAGTGAGCGGCTTTTGTTCCGCACTGTCGAGCCGGAACAGGTAGGAACCTTCGGCGGTCTTACCTGGGGCGACGGTACCGACGAACGGAACCACGTCCGCTTGGGCAACCTGAACGCCGGGAACCCCAGACTTCCCGGTCACCTCGACTCCCACATTGGTAAGCGAGGCCGCTCGCGGACCGGAGTTAGTCACGCGCAAGGTGATCGTGACACCCGGTCCGCTGGTCTCCCCCGGTCCGCTCGCGGTGACGTTGACGGTGACGATCTTCACGATGCTGGTTGTGATCGACCCAACCTTGGCGGTGCCGGTGAGGGGCCTAGTGGCTGCCGTCGTGGGAATTCCAGAGTGCACGGTCGCTGAGATGTCGCCCGTTCCGCCTGGTGGTGCGACAGGAGTCGTCCTCACTGCCTCCGAAGTGGCGCTGGCGGCCGACACCGAGTCCGAGGTGGGGATGTCGGAAGACACCGAGCCCGTGGTCAAACCTGACGTCACCGAACCGCTGGGTCCCGCCCCCGTCGCAACGGCGCCGACCGATCCGGTAGGTGCAGCCGCACCTGTCGCGGTCGACGACGACGCTGCGATCGTCGAGGATCGAACCACCTGTGGCTGGGATGTGCATCCGGCAAGGAACACCAAGCCGATTGCGGCGGCGGTCGCCGAACTCTTGCCACCCCCGGGACTAAACTTCATGTGCAATCCTCAGGGTGGTCGGTCGGCATGGAGAGACCCGGGGGCAACGCCGCCGTTGCACACAGAATCAGGACTGGGCCGGTCGGTCGGCAGGGCATGCGAAACTCCTCGGGCGCCGGTCGTTGATTCTTCCCCACCTCGCCGACGCAAGTGATGGCTCGCAAAATGTCGCTTTCGGTATTGCATGTCACAATAACACTGGGTAGTCCGGCCGAACAGGCTAATCAGTGCTTCGGGTGCAGCGTTAACTCGGACGATTCGGACTGACCTGTCTCTTCTCCTAAATTCACCCATCTGCCGACCCTGAAGTAGGATGCTGTTCACTCATTAGGGTCCTAGATGGTCTGAGGGACCGAGCTGTTCTGGTGGGTCACGGAAATGTCGGGTCGGACTCCCCGCTAGTCGATGCCTCCGTAGATACTTGCCTACGCCCGCCGGGCACGCAGCGACCCCCTAAAGCAGACGCCGATCGGCAGACATCACGGACGCACACTCCACTGGCTCAGTACGGTCGGACCGGCCTCGCACCTCATACCGATGCGGAACCGGCGTCGAGAGTGGTTGGTTCGGAGGTAGGGTCACGAGGTCCTTGACCACCCGCCAAAGGGCGGCGACAGAACCGGATATTTTTCAATGAAAAGGCGATTCCTTATTGTTTATAATGCTGCATCATCAGGCCTCGGTAACAGAATTCGTGTAGTTCTCGGCGGAAATGTGCTCGCGAACTATCAGAAGCGCGAGTTTGTTTATGTTTGGCCGACGGGAAAGAAATTCGAGCCACGATTGGAGGATCTCTGGAATTTTTCTGAGGGCCGCCGGATCTCAAAGTACGTCTCACGAGCACTGGCAACAGTCGCGCCGTACCACGAGCGGGACCTCACGGGCACCGGCGGACCCGGGGAGGGGCCACGAATCATCCAGGTCCGGACCGGCGCCGAGCTCATCGTGCCGGCTGGACTTCGCTCTTGGCGCGAGGAGTTCTGCCATCTGATTCCGCACCCGGCGATCGCGGCACGGGTGCACCGCATCTTCGAGGAGGAATTGGCCGGTCACCCGTACGTTGGGGTGCAGATCCGCGCTCACGCCGTGTCGCACGAACAGACCAGGGCGACATCACCCGTCTCCTGGTTCGTCGAGCGAATGCAGGAAATCTCCGAAATACACCCCGGGGTCCGCTTCTACCTGTCGTGTGACGTACCCGAGGTGTTCCGCGAAGTTGCTACGAAGATTCCCAACATCGTCGGTATTCCAGACAAGGGCCTGTACAACAGCACGGAAGCGATCCGGGGTGCCATCGTCGACCTCTATCTGCTCGCTTGCTCGGGCTACCTGATCGGTCCCTGGTTCTCCAGCTTCATCCACCTAGCGGAGCACCTCGCCGCCGACCGACAACTACTCGAAACGGGAAAGGCACCTAAGACGGGGCCGATCGACTACGAGTCGCTAGGCGTCGCCGTCGACCCCCTGCGTCCTTTCGAACGACGATGACCGCATCGGGCGATCCCGGGCGGACCGCCACCAAGGCGGGAACGGTCACAGTGGCTCTCTGCACGTACAACGGCGCAAACTGGATCCGCTACCAGGTCCGCTCGATCGTAGAACAGACCATCCCGCCCCGACAGCTGGTGCTCTCCGACGATGGGTCCACCGACCGCACGGTCGAACTCGCCCTCGACGAGTTCGAGGCGGCAGGGGGCGATCGGCTCGGGATCGAGTTGGTGGTGATCCGGAACGGACAAACGCTTGGTGTGGTGGCCAACTTTGAGCAGGCGCTGCGCGCAAGCGGACGCGAGTTCGTTGCGCTCTCAGACCAGGACGACGTCTGGCACCCCCGCCGACTCGAGCGGGCCCTACTTGCATTCGACCGCCGCCCCTCGCTGCTGCTGGTGCACTGCGATGCCCAGTTGGTCGACCGGGACGGCGAGCCGCTCGGCCGCACACTAGCCCACACCCAGGGTCTGACCTCAAAAGAGCGCTCTCAGATCGCCGACGGACGTGAATTAGAGTGCCTGGTCCGACGGCGGCTCGTCACCGGTGCCACCGTTGTACTACGGCGGCAGCTGCTCATCGACGCGCTGCCCATTCCGCCACGGTGGATGCACGACGAATGGCTTGGGGTCGTGGCCGCGGCAAAGAACGGGACCGACTTCATCGACGAAACCCTTGTCGATTACCGCCAGCACGGCGGCAACCAGGTGGGCGTTCGCCGACGCACCCTCAACGAGAAGTTCGAGCTGCTCACCGGAGCCGGCGGAGAGCGAAACCGCCGGCTCGTCGAGCAATGGGCTGCTTTGGTGGACAGACTAACGCTGATCCCGGATGTGCCGCCGAGGAACCGAGCCTTCGCCGCCGGGCGCTTGGCGCACGAGACGTTCCGAGCCGGGCTGTCACGGAACCGGTTGCGTCGAATGGCCCCGGTCGGATTGCGCGCTGTTCGAGGCGACTACCGGCGGTACGCCCGAGGCTCCAAAGACGTGCTCTTGGACCTCATCCAGCCCAGTGACTGAGCAGCCGCTCGGGACGACAACTTGGTCCGGTCGGTATGGTCGGGTGCAGTCAAATTAGCCCTTCGTCACCAATAGGTTGTCGATGTCGATGTAGCCGTCGCGTGCGCCGGCCCAATCTAGCGTGTTGCCTCCCCGGAAGACCGACCAGCCGATCTGATTGACGTGGACCTTGTTGGACAGTCGATAGACCCACGCTGTGTTGTCGACAGTCTTTACACCGTCCATCCACGCCTCCAGCACACCATCAGCCCTGCCGGGAGTGTTCATCGTGTAGCACTGCTTGACGGTGTGCCACACACCTGGCTGGAAGGCACGCTCCCACCGAACATTATCGCCGTACCCTGCCGTCTGGGCCGGTCCGTACATATAACTCACGGCCATATTGGTCGGCTTTGCCCAGGAGTAAGCGCCCGGACCGACCCACATCATCCGGCCCGACCAGCCGTCAGACTGGCGGGCGCCGCCGGCGGGCGCAGTGCCAGACAATGGGTTGGTGCCCTGCAACCCGGGGAGCTTACCGCCGTCCGACCAGTCGAATGAGGCATCGAACCGCACCTGATAGGTGATGCATGCCTTATCGCCGGCGTCCGATAGCGGGATGGTGAACGCTGCTCCATTGGCGGTGCCAAATGTGAAGCCCTTCAGGGAGGTCCTGATCACCTTGCCGTGACCAGCACCGACGTCAACGACCTTCATCTGTCGGAAAGCTGAATCCCCGGCCGGAGTCGGGGCGACGGCCGCATCCCACTCGTTGCCAGTGACCGGGCCGTTGTCCATCCGGTTGAAGTCAGAGTCGATCAACGTGGAACCTGGGTTGGGCGACGGGCTACTCGAAGGTGGCGTCGACGCCGATAACTGCGTCGTGGATGGAGTAATGGTGGTGCCCGCCGTCGTAGTGGAGGTCGTGGGTGGAGTACTGCTGGTGCTCGTCGACGTAGTGGTAGGTCTATTGGGCTTTGTGGTCGTCATTGGAGCAGTCGACACCGGGTGAGTCGAGCTCGGCTCCGTCGACACCGGCTCAGTCGAGGTCGGCTCCGTCGTCACCGGCTCAGTCGAGGTCGGCTCCGTCGTCACCGGCTCAGTCGAGGTCGGCTCCGTCGTCACCGGCTCAGTCGAGGTCGGATCCGTCGTCATCGGCTCAGTCGAGGTCGGATCCGTCGTCACCGGCTCAGTCGAGGTCGGCTCCGTCGTCACCGGCTCAGTCGAGGTCGGCTCCGTCGTCACCGGCTCAGTCGAGGTCGGATCCGTCGTCACCGGCTCAGTCGAGGTCGGATCCGTCGTCACCGGCTCAGTCGAGGTCGGTTCTTGCGGTGTGGGAGCGTCCGAGCTCGGCGACGTTGTCCGGGTCGGCCCGTTTGACTCCGTCGTCGTACCAATGGGCTGGGTGATCGTCGCGGTGGCCGACGGCTGGGAGGCCGACGTGGGCTCGCTAGTCGCGGTGGGATCGGGAGCCTGCGGGTCCGACGGGTCAATGATGGGCGGCTCGGGGACTGTCGGATTTGGCGTCGGAAACACCCTCGACCGCCACAGCGTCCACCAGGCCAGCCAGGGTGGAAGAACATCAGTCTTCTCCGCGCGCGTAGTCCTGTCCCAGCTGGCCCCGTCCATCGGCCCGTCGGAATAGTCGACGGCGGAAAACCCGGTCGGATCCGTCGATACCGAACCCTGTCCATCGGTGGAGCTGACGGATGACGGCGGAGGACTGGCCTCCACCAAGCCCTGGAAGTTCGGTACCTGGAAAAGGGCAATCGCAGTGACGACCAGAGCAGAGGTCAGTACGGCCGTCCAAGGATAATGTGTTCGGTTCCAGCGGCCCACCCCATTGCCCGAGCGGCTGGCTGCCGAGGACCGATTCGAGCGCGTGCCCGAAGATGGTCCCGGTTCGATCGCCGCGACGTGACGACCGACGCGGGCGGTTGCGGCGATCCGCCCACCGGCGGCCTCCCCTGCCCTGCCCGTGGCCAAGTCGGTATTTGCCCCATGGCTAGGCACCGATGCCTGGACCGACGCCATACCGGGATCCCGGTGGGCACCCGCAACGGCTTGGGACCGTGAGGAGCCATCGGGGGTCCGACCAGCCTCACGGCGTCGGCGGTGGGCACGATGCATGGAAAGCCTTCCCGTCGGGCTCGAACGACGCCCGCACCAATCCGGCGGGGCTCCTGTGTTCTGTCATTCGAACGAGCGAATTATGCACACTGAACGTCAAAATGGACCCGTCTGCAAGATCCTTCTGGACTTCATTCGGGTCGCGTGCGCACGCAGGAAGGCAAACTATCCATCCATCCACTCGAATGCGCCCCATCGGAGTCCTCGTTCCGCACTGTTTGCCATGTGTTCACTGCGCTTGGCGCGGCCGTCGGTGACGAGTCGCATCACGGGTCGGGGCCAATCGCATGAAAGTTGAATCACAGACCCATAACAAATGCATCACACACGGTATGCCCGATTTGGTCGGGTTGACCGTACCGGGGCCCCCGCGCAGGTTCGGCCGTCTGCTGACGATCCCACTGCTCGAACTAGAAGGGACCAAGTGGTCGGGCAATTGACGACGGCGGCTACCCAACGGCCACGGCCCCGGAACCAAGGGAGTGACCAGTCAGGATCGGAGAGGGGGCGAGCTGGTAGAAGCCGTGTTGGGATAGTCGGAGCACCCAGTGCGGGATCAAGCGAGCCTTCACAAGCACAGGGGACTGCTCCAGAGCCGGTTGTGGGCAGATAGCCGCGTGGAATTTTCTCGGTATGGTCGGTCACGACGAAGTATCCCGGGAAGATCGGCCGCTGGGCGGGTGGCCCGGTCAGGTAATCCCGTGGCGGTACGTTCCGGAGCCCGTGCGTTTACTCCGCGCCTAGCAGAGGGTCGTCCTCCTACCTGCTGAGGCACGCAGGTACGCCCGTTTGAGCTGTGGCGGACAATCGTTTGTTCGACATGGCCAGCGCGAAGATCTCATTGGTCACGGTCGCCGGCATGCAGATCCCAGGCCGTACCGCTAGGTTCCCAGCCACTCAAGCGCCATTCGCAAGGCCTTTTTCGGCCCCAACTAGCATCTCGCTGCCCTATGCCGCATCGTCGTAAAACCTAGCAGGCGGCAACGGTCTTCTGCTTGGGCCCCTCAAGGGCTGAGCAAGAGCATGGCTCCCATGGGCCTCAATTCATCCACTCCGCCCGCCTCGCGATCACTGCGAACCCTTAAACGGGGTGGTCGTCCGAGATCCAGCCACACGAGGCGAGCAGTTTGCGGCCCACCAGGCCGCACCAGTCGGCGTTGGCGCGGGCCGCAGCAGCCCCGTGGAGGTGGCGGCCGGAACTTCAACCCATGCTCTCAAACTTTGGTGCCAACGGCGAGCTTGTCCAGCATGTCGGCCACCGCACCCCTCTACCTCCCTCACATTGGCGCTGACTGCAATATCTCAGACCGTACGGCCGTTAATGCGGTGTTCGGCCCGTCCTACGCTGACCAGCGGACCTGTCGGCGCGGTGATTCAACACCGAGCCCGAATCGGCTGAACAAGGGACACCACCATCACGACGGGGGTTGGCGCATGGCGACTCCCGCACTTGCAGGGATGACCACGGTCAGCAACCACAATGCCGGTACGATTCGTGGGTGATATTCCCTGTAAGACCGCTCTCGGGTCGTTGGCCGGCGTGGCTCGAACGAAGCGCGAAACGATTCTTCTGGGACGATCCGCGAGCCCTGCTCGACGAGAACGTGTCCGCAGAGTTGTTCCGCCGCTTGATGGCCGCCGTGCACGTCGGCGACACTATCAAGATCACGGAAGCGAACCGGCACCCGATGGCCGACACCCTGCTCATAGAGTCGCTCGACCTCACAGACGCGTCCATCGTCGACATTGGATGCTCCGACGGATCGACGTCGGTCGACCTAATCGCGAAACTGCCCACTTTCGGCACCTACACGATGGCCGACCTCTACTTCCATCTCGACACGATGACGGTGGGTCGGACGGTGTATTTTTACGACCCCGATGGCTCGTGCATCCTCATGTCCGGCCGACGGTTCGTCGCTTGGCCCACCCAGTCAAAGCTGATCCGCTTGCTCAGTCAGCCGCTGATTAGACGCGCCGCTCAACGGCGCGGGGAGCATCGACAGGTGCTGCTGCTCAACCCAGACGCTCGCGCCCTGATGGCTGGTGACGAGCGGATAACCTATCGGGTGCACGACGTGTTCACGCCGTGGGAAGGTGCTCGCCCCGACATCATCAAGGTGGCGAACCTGTTGCGTCGCTTCTATTTCGACGATGAGAAGCTGATGCAGGGCGTCCTTACAATCCTGCGAGTGCTACCGGAGGGTGGCCACTTCCTAGTGGTGGACAATGGCCGAGACGGCTTCCCGCCGCGCGCCGGGCTATACCGCCGGGTTGGCGACAGCTTCGGTTTCGTGGGCAATTCGGGCCTTGACCCGGAGATCCACGACCTGATCACGCAGGTAAGTGTCGCGACTGCTTGAGTCTCCGGTAGGACTCGGCGGCGGCGCCATCGCCCCTGGTCGCCCAGCCAAACTTCTGGACGAACGGACGCCAGCGCGAGCCGGTCACGCTGGCTAAACGATCCCCAGGCCCAGGTCGCCGGTCACCTTCAGAGCGAACGACCAGCGAATGTCGTCCTGCCGGTCGGTGTTCTTGTCGCCAAGTAGGTCGGGTGCAAACCGTGGCTGATCGCTCGGGTTCTGCGTCGATATCCAGCCTCGCGGCGAGGCTGGCACACGTTCGCCCAACGTCCCACCACGACCCGGTGCGGCTGATCAAAGCCAAGAGCGAACGACAAAGGTCTTTGACGTTGTGACGTCGGCCCTCCGTGACGCGACAGAAGCCAGCCGGTCCGAGAGGTTCTCCCGGACCGGTCGGTGGTGATGGTCGTTCAGTCGTACGGAAGCTGCCTCAGCGGCCTGTGACGACAAGGTTGTCGATGTCGACGAACCCGCCCCGGGCCCCTGCCCAGGCGGCGGTGTTACCGCCGCGGAAGAGCGACCAGCCGATCTGGTTCGCATGCACCGACGCGGTCTGACGGTAGAGGAAGCTGTGGTTGTCCTGCACCAACGTGCCGTCCATCCAAGCCTGCAGCACGCCGTCGGCCGTGCCGGGGGTGTTCATCGTGTAGCACTCCTTGATGGAGTGCCACGTGTTGCGGACGAACTCCTTGTTCCAGCGCATGTTCTGACCGTAGTCGTCGGGCTGGTTGGGGTAGTACATGTAGCTGACGCCCATGTTGTTCGGGCCCGCCCAGCGGTAAGCGCCAGGTCCCAGCCACATCATGCGGCCCGACCAGCCGTCGTACTGACGAGCACCGCCGGCTGGCGCGGTGCCGGTCTGGGGGTTCACTCCCTGCAGGCCAGGGAGCTTGCCGCCGTCGGACCAGTCGAAGTTGGCGTCGAAGCGCACGTCGTAGCCAATGCAAGCATAGTCGACCGCCGTGGGCAGCGGGACAGTGAAGGCAGCACCGTTGCCGGTGCCGAAGGTGTTGGCGGCCAACGAGGTCCGGACAACGTTCCCGTGGACACCGCCGACGTTCACGACGGTCATACGACCGTAGGCCGCGTTGCCGGCCGGGGTGGGCGCTACCGCGGCGTTCCAATTATCGCTGGTGACAGCACCAGCGGCCATTGAGTTGAAATCAGCGTTGATCAGGACCGCTGCGGGAGTGGTCATCGGAGGTGTCACGGACGCGGTCGTGGTTGACGGAGCGGTCGAGGTCGACGTCGCAGCTGACGTGGACGGCGGGGTCGAGATCGACGTCGCAGCTGACGTGGACGGCGGGGTCGAGGTCGACGGCCCAGCTGACGTGGACGGCGGGGTCGAGGTCGACGGCCCAGCTGACGTGGACGGCGAGGTCGACGGCCCAGCTGACGTGGACGGCGAGGTCGACGGCGCAGCTGACGTGGACGGCGAGGTCGACGGCGCAGCTGACGTGGACGGCGAGGTCGACGGATCGAGCGACGTCAAGCGGTATATGGAGAGATCGTCGAACTCGGCAGTCGCACCACCGGCGGTAACGTCGGCCGCGGCCGCTTGACCGGAAGCACCAATCCGTGCGGTCGAGCTGTCGACAAACTGGGCCTGCCAGTCGGACGGCGGTTCGGAACCGGCGATCCAGGCGGAGGCCATAATGCTAACTGGGTCCTTTGCGACCACCCGGTAGCGCACCGCCAGGCGGCCGTCGACTGGCACGGACGCAGTGATCGTCTTGTTGAGCAGGACTACCTCCGTTTGAGCGGTGGCCCGGACGAGCTCCAGCGAGATACTGCCCCGCCGGTTGACTACATGGATCCGATAGGCGCGGCCATCGGCCTGGCTGCGGAGCTCGACAGCAACATCGGATACCGCGGGCACTGACTTGTAGTGCAACGTCAGTTCGGCCTCGACATCTTTCAGGTTCAGGTTGGTCCACCGCTGGACTACCCGCGATGTGACCTCCTGGGGTGCCATCGCGGCAGACTGGTGAGCCGGGGCAGCAAGCACGATCGCCTGGGGATCGGAGTTCGAGAACCCGGCCGCGATGCGGTTCGGGCTGGCCGATGCGACGAGCGACGCCCGGTAGCCGTCGGCGGGTGTCGCACTGGCTGAAGCACCCGTAGTGAGGGCCGCGGCCAGGATCGTAGCGGGGATGAGCAGTAGCACTGAACGGCGCCAGCGCGCGATAGAACCCGTTGCGGAAGGGGCGGCCGTCATCAGAGATCTCCCAGTCATATGGGTGAATCCTCAGATTTCGAGGCTTCGATTCGTCTAGATACTTGCTGTAGTCGGAACTCTAAAGGCATTGACTACCGATAGTCAATTCCGGCTACTTTTAGTAACGTATCTATGCAAAATTGCAGGTCACCGTTCGTCACGAAACGCTGGATCCCGACTCACGAGCTGGGCTACTAGGCGGCTTGAGCTCACTTTAAGTGATCTGAGCTTGAGGCACTCAGAGGGCAAACCGTGCTCCGGGGCCAGATGGCGATGCACTATTCGGGTGAACCAGTTCTACCTGAACGAGTCCTGTCAACGTGCCGACGTCCGGGGCCGGCCCCTGCAGGATCGGTACCGGGTAGGAACTTTAACGGCCTGAAGGTCCGCACCGCCCGCCCGCAGGAGTTGATCAAGGTACTGACGGCAGCGATACCGACAGCTAGCTGATTCGGAATCTTCGACATGTAGGCGGTCGGTGGGAGGGGAACAGAATGGGCGGCCGCTGGTCATGTCAGCCGGACCAACTCGGACAGATATGCAGCATCTACACAGGCGGGCCAGACCAGGACTCGTCAGGCATGCGTATTCCCCCGGGATGCGCGTGCACCCGGCCGGATTGCGGATTCCGAGCGCCGCTTCGACATGGGCAGCGCCGATCGCGCTGCTGCTAAGAGGTTGCCCTTGACAGCAGCGGTCGGCCGCAAGTGCTGACGCCATCACCGGAGCAGTCAGCGGACATTGCATTGGAGACCCAGCAGGTCCATTCCGACACGGTATAGGTCGCGCTTGACCGGCTTGTCCTCGAGCAATGATTGAGACCTGTGGATCTGCCGGGGAGGACGTACCTTCCCGATAGACCCAAGTAGCCACTCAAGCAAAGGCCGGCGCGCCAACGCCGGTCGGGATGGTACGTCCGTGCTCACGGTAGTTGCATCGCAGGACGCTTTGAAGTCGACCGATCAGGTCGGCGGTTCGTTGTTGGATGAGATCGTCCGGGACGGGGCCCGCAAGATGTTGGCGGCGGCGTTGCAGGGGTGAGGTTGCCGCCTACATCGACGCGCACGCCGATCAGGTCGACGAGCTGGGTCACCGGTTGGTGGTCCGCAACGGCTCGGCCGTCGCGCGGGAGGTGGTGACCGGCGCCGGCGTTGTGACGGTGGCGGCGCCGAGAAATAGTCAAGACATGTGGATGTGCGCCATGAGGCGCTGCTGGTGCGAGTGGAGGTGAGAGACCTTCGCCGCTGACCCTGTCGCAGCAGGGCGGTGGAGCTGAGGGCAGTCGATCCCGGGAGGTGCCGGGATGGATGGGAGCAGCCCTGACAAAGCCGGGACGGGCCAGTACTGCCAGATGGTGTGGGTCCGGCGAGCGTGATGAAAAGGAGTACGACAGGAACCTGTGATTACGTCCCTTAAGTCTTGACCGGCCCGGAATCTGGCGGATGTGGGCCGGGTGCGGTGCGCACCCTGTGCAGGTGAGTTGGTCTGCGCCAGGGGAACTCTCGGGTGGTTTTATCCACGACTGCCAGGAGGCCACGGTGAAGTGCTGCGGGTTGGCCGTGGCGATACCGCAGGGATACCAGCAGGGCTCCTCCTTCATCGAGCGTGCAGCAGTGAACATGGGAACCGTTCCGGCCCTCACCCTGATCCTCGTGGCCAACGGGGTTGTCTGGGGTTGGGTCCATCGTCGGCCGATCGGGTCGGGACGGGGCGGAGCCGCCGTAGTACTGCGAGGCCGGGAGAGCCGGTCACATCGGGAAGGGCGGCAGCGGAGATGAGGAGGGAAGGACACTGTGATGCCGAAAGATCCACCGGTGAACACCGGCGGTCCTGACCCAGGGCGCGAACCTTGGATCAGGGTATCGGGTATGCAGACCAAACTTCACCGTTGGGCGGTGGCCGATCATGACCGCCGGTTTGATGATCTGTTCAACTTTGTGCACGACCCGGCGACGCTGTTGGTGGCGTTCGCCAGGGTCGCTGGGAATACCGGCGCGAACACGCCCGGGGTGGACGGTCTGACGGCCGACCACCTCGAGCAGGTCGTTGGTGTTTCCGGGTTCCTGGACGATCTGCGCGTCTCGGTGAAGGACGGCTCGTTTCGTCCGTTGCCGGTGCGTCAACGGTTGATCTCGAAAGGGCACGGCTCGGGGAAGCTGAGAAGTCTCGGTATCCCGACCATCGCCGATCGGGTGGTCCAGGCCGCGTTGAAGCTGGTGCTGGAACCCATCTTCGAGGCCGACTTCCAGCCGGTCTCCTACGGGTTTCGGCCCAACCGGCGGGCCCACGACGCGATCGCCGAGATTCAGCACCTGGGCACCCACGGTTATCAATGGGTGCTGGACGCCGACATCGAAGCGTGCTTTGACCAAATTTCGCATTCCAGCCTGCTGGCTCGAGTGCGAACGCGGATCAAGGACAAACGCGTCATGGCGTTGGTGAAGGCGTTCCTCAAGGCCGGGATCATGACCGAGTCCGGCCGTTTCCAGGACACCAACACCGGCACTCCCCAAGGTGGGATCTTGTCTCCGTTGATGGCCAACATCGCTCTGTCGGTGCTCGATGAGCACCTGCACGGGCCGTGGCGGCCGGGCGGGACGATGTCGACCCCTTCAAGGCGGGCGCGGCGTCGCGCGAAGGGTCTGCCGACATGGCGGATCGTCCGCTAAGCGGACGATTTCGCTGTGCTGGTGCACGGCAACGAGAGCGACGTCCATGATCTGCGCAAAGAGATCGCACAGGTGTTGGCGACCGTGGGACTGGCCTTCTCGGAGGCCAAGACCAGAGTCGTTCACATGAGCGAGGGGTTCGACTTTCTGGGGTTCCGCATCCAGTGGCGCCGCAAGATGGGCGCGAACAAGTGGCACGTCTACACCTTCATCGCCGACCGGCCCGTCCGGTCGTTGAAGGCGAAGATCCGGGCCGCAACGAACAGGTCCTCACAGCAGGACCCGAAAGCGGTACTGATCCGGCTCGGCCAGATCATCCGCGGCTGGTCCAACTACTTCCGGCATGCGGTCTGCAAGCACACGTTCACCCGCCTCGCCCACTTCGTGTGGTGGCGGGTCGCGCGGTGGCTTTCGACATTGCATCGCTGGACCTGGACGGACTTCCGCAGACAATTCACCCGCCCCGATGGACGGTGGAAACCATTGTCAGCGGAAGGGATCAATCTGTTCGACCTCTCAACGGTCCCGGTCACCCGGTACCGATACCGAGGCGGGATCCCCACACCCTGGGCCCTGCAACAACCAGCCTGACGGCAGTCACCGTGGAGAGCCCGTTGCGTGGAAACACGCACGGCGGGTTCGGCGAGCGGCCTGGGGAAACGGATCGGGAGCAATCCCGACACCGCGCCCCAGGCCGACTCAACGAAGATCTTTTAGGCGACCTGCGTCTTGGCATCGTCGGCTGGCCGTTCGACGAGTTTGCCGTGGTGGAACGTCGCTCCGGCCCGAACCAGCGCCACCAGCTGCGGCGCGTTGACCGCCCGCCACCGGACCTGGGCGGCTTCGATCAGCTTGAACGCCATGGCCAGACCGGCGGCGCGGGAACCCGGCCCTTTGGTGACCTTGGTGCGGTGACGGACGGTCGCGAACGTCGACTCGATCGGGTTCGTCGTCCGCAGATGCACCCAGTGCTCGGCCGGGTAGTTGTAGAACTCCAGCAGCACATCCAGGTCGTCGATGATCTTCGCGACGGCCTTGGGGAACTTCGCGCCGTAGTCGATGGCGAACGCCTTGGCCGCGACCCTGGCCAGGTCGCCGTCCTCGGCGTTGTAGATGTCCTGCATCGCCCGGACCGCCGCCGGGTGAGCCGACTTCGGCAGCGCAGCAAGCACATTCGCCAACTTGTGGAACCAGCACCGCTGAGCCTTCGTCTCCGGGAACACGTCCTTCACCGCCGCCCAGAACCCCAACGCGCCATCACCCATCGCCAGCACCGGGGCCCGCATCCCACGGCGTTTCGCATCGCGCAGCAGGCCGGCCCACGACTGGCGTGGACTCCCGGTAGCCGTCGGTCAACGCGATCAGCTCCTTCTTCCCGTCGGTGCGGACACCGATCATCACCAGCAGGCACAGCTTCTCCTGCTCCAACCGGACATTCACGTGGATCCCGTCGACCCACAGATAGACGTAGTCCACGCCGGACAGGCTGCGGTCAGCGAACAACCGGGCCTCGTCCTGCCACTGCGTCGTCAGCCGGGTGATCGTCGCCGCCGACAACCCGGCCCCGGATCCGAGGAACTGCTCCAACGCCGGCCCGAAGTCCAGACTGGACAGCCCGTGCAAATACAGCAGCGGCAAAACCTCGGCGACCTTCGGCGACTTCCGGGCCCACGCCGGCAAGATCGCCGAGGAGAACCGTTGCTGCACAACGGTTTCTGGATCGACCCGCTCGTCGTTCACCCGCGGCGCCGCCACCGTCACATCGCCGGCGCCGGTGACGACCTGCCGCGCGGCGGCCGAGCCGTTGCGGACCACCAACCGGTGACCCGACTCGTCGACCTGGTCGGCGTGCGCGTCGATGTAGGCGGCGACCTCACCCCTGCAGCGCCGCCGCCAGCATCTTGCGGGCCCCGTCCCGAACGATCTCATCCAACAACAAACCGCCGACCTGATCGGTCGGCTTTCCAGCGTCCTGCGATGCAACTACCGCGAGCACGGACATACCTTCCCGACCGGCGTTGGCGCGCCGGCCTTTGCTTGAGTGCGGACCGGATCCATCAGGAGGTGCGTCCTCCCCGGCAGATCCACAGGTCTCAATTATTGCTCGGCGGCGCCGCGGGTGAACGACAAGCGCGTTGATCCGGAAACTGTTGTGCGGCAGCGGTTCTCCTCGGCGATCTTGCCGGCGTCGGCGCGGAAGTCGCCGAAGGTCGCCGAGGTGTTGCCGCTGCCGTACTTGCATGGGCTCTCTAGTCTGGACTTCGGGCCCGCGTTGGAGCAGTTCCTCGGATCCGGGGCCGGCCTGTCGGCGGCGACGATCACCCGGCTGATGACGCAGTGGCAGGACGAGGCCCGGGTGTTCGCCGACCGCAGCCTGTCCGGCGTGGACTACGTCTATCTGTGGGTCGAGGCGGATCCACGTCAACGTCCGGCTGGAGCAGGAGAAGCTGTGCCTGCTGGTGATGATCGGCGTCCGCACCGACGGGAAGAAGGAGCTGATCGCGTCGACCGACGGCTACCGCGAGTCCACCGAATCCTGGGCCGGGTTGCTGCGCGATGCCAAACGTCGCGGGATGCGGGCCCCGGTGCTGGCGATGGGGGATGGCGCGTTGGGGTTCTGGGCGGCGGTCAAGGATGTGTTCCCGGAGACGAAGGCGCAGCGGTGCTGGTTCCACAAGTCCGCGAATGTGCTTGCTGCGCTTCCGAAGTCGGCGCATCCGGCGGCGGTCCGGGCGATCTCATCCAACAACGAACCGCCGACCTGATCGGTCGACTTCAAAGCGTCCTGCGATGCAACTACCGTGAGCACGGACGTACCATCCCGACCGGCGTCGGCGCCCCGGCCTTTGCTTGAGTGGCTACTTGGGTCTATCGGGAAGGTACGTCCTCCCCGGTAGATCCACAGGTCTCAATCATTGCTCACAAGCAAATCGATGACTGCGTAATTCACGTCCTAGATGAGACGCACGGTTGGACCTGGACGGATGGGGTCTGGGTCGCCGATATTTGAGCGATTGGATCAGGTGGTCCCTGGTGAATGGTGCCGCTGTTCGTCGCCTTCCTGATACCGAAGCGGTCCACCTTCCAGCCCGTATGACCTGCATCATTGCTGACTGCGTTCTCCAGGGACACGCTGCTCGACATCGTCGACGACCCGAGGAAGCGCATACCTATCTACTACTTGACAGCGGCAAGGCCAGGAGAGCGGCGTAATAGGCTCGGGCACCTCCAACTTTTCTGCGCCAACATCAGCCGCGGACGACCTTGGCCATTAGAGCCGGTGGCAGGGAGGCTCCATCGCCGGCCGCGGCGTCTCCCGAGTGTCGGTTGTCAGGCTGCTTACATGGCTAGTGCGGGCAGCGACACTCCGGCCAGCCTGCGGCACAGCGACTCGTACCCGTCCGTTACCAGTTCCCAGTCGTACAACTTTGCCCGTTCCGAGGCCTGACCGCGGCGAACGTCGAGCGAGTCAGAATCGGCCTCGGCCGACTCCAACAGCGCGGTGAGGTCCTCAGAGGTCGAAAAATAGCGACCGGACTCGACAAGCACCTCGCGGTTGAAGTTGACATCGAAAGCGGCGGTCGGGGCACCGGCCCCGATGGCTCGCAGCAGCGAAGGATTGGTGCCGCCGACGGAGTGTCCGTGGATGTACGTGGCTGCCCCGGCGTAGAGCTGGTCGAGTAATTCCTGATCCCAGACCCCGCCCAGGAAACGAACCCGGCGGTCCGCGGCATCATGCACCCGGGCCGTGTACTCATCCGAGTATGGAGCCGATCCGACCACCACCAGCGGCAGTTCGGAATTGCTGGCCACATAGCCGCGGACTGCCTCTTCGACATGGTTCTCCGGTTCGAACCGAGCCACTATCAGATGGAAGCCAGCGGCGGTCAGGTCGAGCTCGGAAAGTCGGTCGGTCCGCCGATCCACGATCGGAGCGCCGTAAGCTATTAGGTCGGTGTCGGCTCTATGGTTGGCGGTGTAGTAGTCAGCAATGCCCTGAGCGTCGGCGATCAGCGCATCGGACCAACGGACCGACATCTTCTCGGCCAACCGGTAGTAGCGCCGCCCGGCCTTGCCCCACTTGGCCCGTTGCCACTCCAAGCCGTCGACATGGGTTGCGAACGGGATACCCCGAGCGCGCAGCAGGGGCAGTAACGGCGCGTTGGCGCAATTGAAGACGACGGCCACGTCGGTGCGGTGTCGCATCAGATGACCCGCCGATAGAGCGGTGTGACTCAGGGTCTCCAGCGAGCGCTTCTTCATCGCCGGAAGGTGGACGAGCGACATCCCTCGATACTCGGCCAGCCGCTCCGCACCTCTGGGCGAACGGCAGTAAACGACGACGTCGTGTCCGCGGTCGGCCAAGCGTCGGCCGACCTCTTCTACACAGGTCTCGAAACCGCCGTAACGCGCAGGGACGCCGCGGGTTCCGACCATGGCGATCCGCAGTGGACCTTCGCGACGGTCGATGCCTCGAGCCGCCGCCATCATGTGACGGCCAGGGTCGCCTTCGTCAGGTCGCCCTGAGATGGCGCCGGAACCGCCGAGGACTCGTACATCCGGCGAGCGCCGGCCGCAGCGGGTAGAGCCCGCGGCTGCGCCCGCTGGCCGGGCTTGGAGGCGGAAATCAACCCGACTACCAGCAGGCCAAGGCCGATGGATACCCAGGTCAATGTCCCGACTGACATGCCGAGAAGGACGCTGTGGTGCGTGGCGCTCAGACCGAGCGCGCCGTCGGCGGCGGCATCGGCATTCGACGCCTCGGACGCTGACGCAACCTCAGTCGACACTATGAGGGTGAACGCTGCGATCACGGTGACCATGAGTGACCGGCCAAACGCGAGGCGCATGTAGACATGCTGGGACATCGGGGAACCCCTTCAGCACTGCGGATTGTGCGCTGCTCTGGCTCAAAAGTGATCCCCGACGTCTCACCTTGGAGCTGCAGCCTCCCTCTGGAGTGCGCCAAATCTAACACTTAGTAACGAGAAGGCCAATACACGCATGCCAAATCGTGACATTTGCAGTCGTTCGGGTGAAAGTTGTCATTCCTTTGACTACAGCCAGCAGAAAATGCGCGCTGCGAGGACTCAACCCACCCGCTTCGGGCGACTCCCACGCAACAGCCACCCAGAAGGGTCATGCAGCCCGATCGGTGTACGGCGCGCAAACTCTAAACCGCACCCCGATGAACGGCGAGCGCCACGAAAGTGGCGGACATCGCACTCTGCGTCATCCCCAGCGCTCATCACCAGCAGCCGCACCCGGCCGTGACCCTCGCCCCGGTCGCACGTGGTCGGGAGGGCCGCAATATCCCTGTCATCCGGGTCAGGAAGGATCCCACCATGCCCAACGACGCCCGCGAGGCTTCAGCCGATCTGGCCGCACCGGCTGAGCCAGCGCACCCAGATTCCTCTACCGACCAGGCCGCCCAACTGCGTGCCGACGTCAGGCGGGTCGGAGACGTGCTGGGCCAGACCCTCCTGCGTCAGGAGGGTCAGGAGCTGCTGGACCTGGTCGAACAGGTCAGGGCGCTGACCAAGCAGGCCCAGGAGTCGGACACCCCAGCCGATCGCCTGGCCGCCACCGACCAGGTCAGGGCCATTCTCGCGGGCCTGCCGATCAAGCAGGCCACGTCCCTGGTCCGCGCCTTTGCCGCCTACTTCCACCTGGCCAACGCCGCCGAGCAGGTGGACCGGATCCGCACCCTGCGCAAGCGCCCGGCGGAGGAGGGCTGGCTGGCGCGCACCGTCGCCGAGGTGGCATCGGCTCTTGGCCCCGAGGAACTCGAGCGGTCGATCGCCGACCTGGACGTGCGGCCCGTGTTCACCGCCCATCCCACCGAGGCCAGCCGGCGGAGCGTGCTGACAAAGCTCCGCCGGATCAGCGACCTGCTGTCCACCGAGACCATGCCCGGCTCGACCGCCCGGGTCCGGCAGGATCGACAGCTGGCCGAGATCATCGACCTGATCTGGCAGACCGACGAACTCCGGCAGATCCGGCCGACGCCGATCGACGAGGCCCGCAACCTCCTCTACTACCTGCGGCAGATCGGCGGCGAGAGCCTGCCAGCCCTGATGGACGACCTGGCCGCCGAACTGGCCGGGTACGGCGTCACCCTTGACCCGGAGTCGGTGCCGCTTGCACTCGGCACCTGGATCGGCGGCGACCGGGACGGCAATCCCAACGTCACCGCCGCCATCACCCACCAGGTGCTCGCGCTGGACGGTCTGCTGGCCATCGAACTGGCCATCGCCGGGGTCGACCGCCTGATCGCCAATCTCTCGGGTTCCGTTGCCATCGTTCACGTGTCCGACGAACTGACCAGTTCCGTCGAGCAGGACCTGGCCCACCTGCCCGGCCTGGATCCGCGGGTCAAGGAGCTCAACAGCGCCGAGCCCTACCGCCTCAAGCTGACCTGCATGAAGGCCAAGCTGCTCAACACCAGGGTGCGTTTCGCGAAACGGAGCCCGCACGAGCCCGGCCGCGACTACGCCGAGCGCGCGGAACTGCTGGCCGACCTCGAGGTCATCGCCGACTCGCTCGCAGCCAACGGCGGCGAGCTGGCCGTCACCGGCATCGTGGCCACCGTCCGTCGCAGCATCGCCGCGACCGGCTTGCATGCCGCGACGATGGACATCCGCGAGCACGCCGAGGCCCACCATCACGTCGTCGGGCAACTGGTCGACCGGCTGGCCGAGCAACCGACGTCCTACGCCGAGCTCAGCCGCCCCGATCGGATGAAACTACTGTCGGCCGAACTGACCTCACACCGGCCGCTGACCTACCGTCCCGCACCGCTGGATGGCGCCGGGGCCAAGACCTTCTCGGTGTTCACCGAGATCGTCGACGCGCTGGACACCTACGGCCCCGAGGTCATCCAGACCTACATCATCTCGATGACGATGGGCGCCGACGACGTGCTGGCCCCGGCGATCCTGGCGCGCGAGGCCGGCCTGCTCGACCTCTACACCAGCCCAGGCGACTCCACCCGGAAACCATTCGCCCGCATCGGTTTCGCGCCGCTACTGGAGACCGTGGAGGAGTTGCGGAAGTCCGGCGAGGTGATCGACGAACTGTTGTCCGACCCCACCTACCGGGAGATCGTCCGGCTGCGCGGCGACGTGCAGGAGGTGATGCTCGGTTACTCGGACTCCAACAAGGACGCGGGCATCACCACCAGCCAGTGGGAGATCCACAAGACCCAGCGCGTCCTTCGCGACGTCGCAGCGCGCCACGGTGTCTCTCTGATCCTGTTCCACGGCCGCGGCGGTACCGTCGGCCGCGGCGGCGGGCCGACCTACGACTCGATCCTGGCCCAGCCACACGGTGTCCTGACCGGCGCGATCAAGTTCACCGAGCAGGGCGAGGTGATCAGCGACAAGTACGCCCTCCCCGAACTGGCCAGGGAGAACCTGGAACTCACGGTCGCCGCGGCCCTGCAGGCCTCCGCCCTGCATCGGGCCCCCCGACTGTCGGACGCGCAACTGGCTGCCTGGGACGAGGTGATGGAGACGGTCAACTCGTCGGCCTTCACCATGTACCGCACGCTGATCGACGACCCGGACCTCCCGGCCTACTTCCTGGCCTCCACTCCGGTCGAACAGCTCGGGTCCCTCAACATCGGTTCGCGGCCGTCCCGGCGCCCGGACTCCGGGGCCGGCCTGTCCGGGCTGCGCGCAATCCCGTGGGTTTTCGGGTGGACGCAGTCCCGGCAGATCGTGCCGGGCTGGTTCGGCGTCGGGTCCGGGCTCAGAGCAGCCCGCGATGCCGGTCACGACGAGCTGCTCGACGAGATCTACCGCAGCTGGCACTTCTTCCGCACCTTCATCTCGAATGTCGAGATGACCCTGGCCAAAACAGATCTCGAGATCGCCCAGCTGTACGTCTCGGCCCTGGTCCCGGAAAGGCTCCAGCATCTCTTCGAACTGATCAGGACCGAGCACGCCCTGACGGTGTCCGAGGTGCTGCGGCTCACGCACTCCACGGATCTGTTGGCGTCCCAGCCGGACCTGAGCCGGACGCTCACGGTTCGCGAGCCGTATCTGGCCCCCATCTCCTACCTCCAGGTGGACCTGCTGCATCGGATCCGCGGTCTCGAAGCCGGGGTGGAGACCGATCCGGAACTGCAGCGGGCGATGCTGCTGACGATCAACGGGGTCGCCGCCGGGATGCGCAACACCGGCTGACCCTGCCGTCACTCGGTACGGTGGCATCCCACCGCGCATCCCGAAGGAGAAGGTTCGGACTGCGAACGCCGTATCTCGACGACGATCGAACAAATGGGGAATGACGCATGACGAAGATGACCGTGATCGGCTGCGGCTACCTGGGTGCCGTGCACGCCGCCTGCATGGCCAGGTCCGGGCACGAGGTCATCGGGATCGACGTCGACGCCCCCAAGGTGGAGTCGCTGCTGGCCGGCAAGGCCCCGTTCTACGAGCCCGGCTTCGAGGACGTCCTGGTCGAGGCCCTGGAGAGCGGGCGGCTCACGTTCACCACCGATCTGGGGGCGGTGAAGGGCAGCACCGTGCACTTCGTGTGCGTCGGAACACCGCAGCGTGCGGGCGAGAACGCTGCGGACATGACCTACGTCGATGCCGCCGTCAACGGCCTCGCGCCCCACCTGTCCCCCGGCGACCTGGTCGTCGGCAAGTCGACCGTGCCGGTCGGGACGGCGGCGCGACTGGCGAGCATCGTCAGCGCCCACCAGAGCACGGCCCTGCTGGCCTGGAACCCGGAGTTCCTGCGCGAGGGATTCGCCGTCCAGGACACGCTCTCCCCCGACCGGCTGGTCTACGGACTGCCGCCGGCGCCGCACGCCGAGGTGGCGAAGGCGATGCTCGACGAGGTCTACGCCCAGCCGTTGGCCGCCGGCACGCCGCTGGTCACCACCGACTACGCGACGGCCGAGTTGGTCAAGGCCGCCGCGAACTCTTTCCTGGCCACCAAGATCTCGTTCATCAACGCCATGGCCGAGGTGTGCGAGGCCGCCGGAGCCGACGTCGCCCAGCTGGCCGACGCCATCGGGCACGACGTGCGCATCGGTCGCCGTTTTCTCAACGCGGGCCTCGGTTTCGGCGGTGGGTGCCTCTCCAAGGACATCAGGGCGTTCATGGCCAGGGCCGGCGAACTGGGAGCCGATCAGGCGCTCGCCTTCCTCCGCGAGATCGACTCGATCAACATGCGCCGCCGGGTGCGAATGGTGGATCTGGCCAGAGAGGTCTGCGGAGGCTCCATCGTCGGGCGCCACATCGCCGTTCTGGGCGCGGCGTTCAAGCCGAACAGTGACGACATCCGCGACTCGCCCGCCCTCAACGTGGCCGCCCAGATGCAGTTGCAGGGGGCGACCGTCACCGTGACCGACCCGGAGGCGCTGGCCAACGCCCGCCGGGTCTGGCCGAACCTGCACTACGCGGACACCGCGATGCAGGCGGCCGCTGGTGCCGACCTGGTGCTGCTGCTGACCGAGTGGGAGGAGTACCGGACCATCGATCCGGACGAACTCGCGACGGTGGTGGCCGGTCGGCGCATGCTCGACGGTCGCAATGCACTGGAGCCCACGCAGTGGCGGAATGCCGGCTGGACCTACCGCGCGCTCGGCCGTCCGTGAGCGCGGGAAGCGAGCCCGGGCCCGAGAGCTCGGATAGTGGCCTGGAGGCGACCACGTCGGCGGACACCAGTACCCCCGTCGAACCCGAAATGCCGGCCGTGCCCTCCGCCGAGTCAGCGGAACCGCTCCGGACCAGGCGGAAGTGGATCGGTCGAGGTCTCGCGGCTGTCGGCATTTTGATCATCCTCTCGGCCGCGTGGGTGGGATGGCGGACCTATCAGGCCTACCGCCACCTGAATGCCGCGGCCTCGGAGGTGGCGTCATTGCAGGGGCAGATCAAGAACCTCGACGACATCGACCTGGTGAAGGCCCGCAGCGCTGTCGACGGCCTCCGGAACGAGTCGGCCGGAGCGGTGAGCGCCACCTCGGATCCGCTGTTCTCCCTGGCGAAGCACCTTCCGTGGGTCGGCTCGAACCTGAAGGCGATCTCGCAGGTGGCGTCGATCATGAACGGACTGGCCGACAACACTGCCCCGGCACTGCTCGACGTCGCGACCACGGTGCAGCCTTCGGCATTGGCGCCGCGCAACGGAATCATCGACGTGGCACCGATCGCAGCAGCCGCCGGCGCCCTGCAGAAGGCGGATGCGCAGGTGGGCTCCGCCCTGCTGGCGGTGTACGCCATCGACCGCAGTGATCTCGTCGGTCCGCTGGCACGGGCGGTGAATACGTTCCAGGAGAAGCTGATCTCGCTCTCCGGGTCCACCAGCAGCGCGGCCCGCATCGGCAGGCTCGCACCGGCGATGCTCGGCGCTGACGGCACGCGTCGTTATCTGGTTGTCTTCCAGAACCTGGCCGAAGCTCGAGCGACCGGCGGCATCTTCGGGTCGTACGCCCTGCTCACCATCGACCACGGCAAGCTGACGATCGGCGGTCAGGGCTCATCGAGCATCGATCTCGGCACCTACGATCCGGCGCTCCCACCCAGGGCCAATCTGCCCACCGCGCTCTACGGGACGCTGCCCAACACCTACCCGACCGACGTCAACCTGACGCCGGACTTCCCGACCGCCGCCAGTCTCATCACCGCGATGTACGCCGACCGCACTCACGTCCAGCTGGACGGCGTCCTCGCTCTCGACCCGGTTGCGCTCTCCTATCTGCTGCAGGGTGCCGCTCCGATCGAGATAGGGCACGACCTAAGGCTGACCTCCTCGAACGTGACGTCCATCCTGCTGTCCAGGGCCTACAAGCTGTATCCGGGGTCCAAGGACGCGAAGGCCCGAGACGCCTTTTTGGCCGAAGCGACGTTGCGGGCGTTCACCTCGGTGACGAATTCTCCGGCCAACGCGAAAGTCGCCCTGCGCGGTCTGACGAAAGCTGCTGTACAGCACCGGCTTCAGCTGTGGAGCACCCACCCTTCCGAGCAGAAGGACCTGATCGAAACCGATCTGGGCACCGCGTTACCTTCCAAGGATGGGGCGATCCCGACCATCGGGGTCTTCCGCAACGACGGCACCGGCGGAAAGCTCGGCTACTACGCATCCGGCTCTGCCTCGCTGACGGCCGGATCCTGCGTTGCCGGCAGTCAGCGCCAGCTGACCCTGACCGTCGACCTGAGCTACGCCGCGCCGAGCAGCGGTCTCCCCGCATACGTCCTCGGCTATCAGAAGGCCGGGCCCTACGTGCTCCGAACGAACCTTCTGGTCTTCGCCCCGCTCGGCGGCGACATCAGCGCCATCACCGTCGACGGGGTATCACTGCCAGTCACCTGGGCCACCGAGTCCGGACGCAAGGTCGGGACCGTGACCATCGATCAGAAGCCCGGCCAGAAGACGGTCGTGGTTGCGAGGATGAGCGCATCCGCGGCGTCGTCGGTGGCCACGCAGTTCACCCCTCAGATCGCCATCACCCCAGGTGTGACGACGTGGAAGACCACTGCGGCGAGCTTTCCGGCCTGCTGATCATGATCGGTCGTTCACTCGAACCCACCCTGAAGGGTGGCGGCGACCACTCGGACGGGTTGTTTTGCATCAGTTCATCACGAAACCATCACGTATCGTGACAGGATTCTCCGGGTTGGCCCTAGGATAAGCCCGAGCGCGTCCATAGGTGGGTAGCGCAGCAACCATCAGGAGATCATCATGTTCCGCAAAATCGCAGCTGTGCTCGCCCTCGCCGTTGCTGCCCTGTTCCTGTCCTTCGGCGTTGCCTCAGCGGCCCCAGCGGCCGGCGACTACCCGCCGTCGTCCGTGACCGCTACCTCTCAGTCCGTCCTGCCGACCTCGCAGTCCGTCCTGCCGACGACGTCCGCGGTCAATCCGCCATCCACGTCCATCTCGGTGCTGGGCACCAGCCAGGACGTGGCCGGAAACCTGTCCTACACGGGCTCCGGCATCAACGTCGGCCTGTTCGTCCTCGTCGGCGCGATCGTCCTGCTCCTCGGCGTTGCCCTGCTGATCGTCGGCACCCGGATGACGCGTAGCAAGTCCGCTCGCCACATCTGAGAGCAGCTGCTCCTACGACAGCCCGATGGCGCCGACGCACACCGCGTCGGCGCCATTGCTGTCTCCGCCGGCTGTTTCCGGGGCCGCTCACACGCCCCGGGTGGCGGGCACCAGGTTGTGCAGGAGCTGCTGGCAGAACTCCAGCAGTGGCAGATCCCGCAGGGTGTCGGCGGCCAGGCGATCGGATTCGGTCGGCGGCCGGATCGTCAGGGTGTTCGTGAGCTGCCGGTACTTCGAACCCGGATACAGCCGGGCGGCCCGCATCTGCGCCGACTCGGCCAGCACCAGCGGTGAGAAGCGCAGGCCCTGCGGCCCGAGGGCCACCTCGGACACCCCGGCCTCACGGCAGATCTGCCGGAAAGCCGCGACCGCCAGCAGGTTCTCGGACTCGGTTGGCAACGGGCCGTACCGATCGACCAGCTCCGCCCTCACCGCCGAGATGTCCTCCGCGCTCGAGGCGCCGGCGATCTTCCGGTAGGCGTCGAGGCGCAGGCGCTCGGAGGGGACGTAGTCGTGCGGGATGCTGGCGTCGACGGGCAGCTCCACCCTGACCTCCAGCGCCTCCACTTCCTCCTCGGCGCTCTCCTTCTCACCCGGTGCACCACTGGCCTTCTTGAAGGCGGCCACCGCCTCACCGACGAGGCGGATGTACAGATCGAAACCGACGCCGGCGATGTGCCCGCTCTGTTCGGCACCGAGAATCGAGCCGGCGCCACGGATCTCGAGATCCCGCATGGCCACGGCCATGCCGGCGCCGAGATCGGAGTTCTGCGCGATGGTGGCCAGCCGGTCGTGCGCGGTCTCGGTCAGCGGCTTCTCGCTCGGGTAGAGGAAGTAGGCGTAGCCGCGCTCGCGCCCACGACCCACCCGCCCGCGCAGCTGGTGCATCTGCGACAGGCCGAGAATCTCGGCGTGGTCGACGATCAGGGTGTTGGCGTTGGAGATGTCGAGCCCGGTCTCGACGATGGTCGTGCAGATCAGCACGTCGGAGGAACGGTCCCAGAATCCGTCGATCACCTTCTCCAGCCGGTCCTCGTTCATCTGTCCGTGAGCGACGGCGACGCGCGCCTCCGGCACCGCCTCGCGAATCCGCCCGGCCACCGCATCGATGTCGGAGACGCGGTTGTGGACGAAGAACACCTGGCCGTCCCGCAGCAGCTCCCGCCGGATCGCAGCGGCGACGAGCTTGTCATCGTAGCCGCCGACGTAGGTGAGGATCGGGTGGCGCTCCTCCGGCGGAGTGAGGATCGTCGACATCTCGCGGATGCCGGCCAGGCTCATCTCCAGGGTGCGGGGAATCGGGGTCGCCGACATGGTCAGCATGTCGACATGCGCACGTAGCGCGGTGATGTGCTCCTTGTGCTCGACACCGAAACGCTGTTCCTCGTCGACGATGACCAGCCCGAGGTCCTTGTAGCGGACGGTCGGCTGGAGCAGCCGGTGGGTCCCGATCACGATGTCGACGCTGCCGTCGGCCAGGCCCTTGATGGTCTGGGTGGAATCGGTCGCCGAGGTGAAGCGGGACAGCCCGCGAACCGTCACCGGGAACGCCGACATCCGTTCGCCGAAGGTCGACAGGTGTTGCTGGGCCAGCAGCGTCGTCGGCACCAGGATGGCAACCTGCTTGCCATCCTGGACGGCCTTGAACGCGGCCCGCACGGCGATCTCGGTCTTGCCGTAGCCGACGTCACCGGAGATCACCCGGTCCATCGGGACAGCCTTCTCCATGTCGGACTTGACCTCGTCGATGGCTGCCATCTGGTCCGGCGTCTCGGTGAACGGGAAAGCGTCCTCGAGTTCGCGCTGCCAGGGGGTGTCCGGGGCGAAGGCATGGCCGGGGGCGGAGGCTCTGGCCGCGTAGAGCTGCACGAGCTTGGCGGCGATGTCGCGGACGGCCTTGCGAGCCCGGCCCTTGGTCTTGGCCCAGTCCGCTCCGCCGAGCTTGTTGACCGTCGGGAGCTCGCCGCCGATGTAGCGGGACAGCAGGTCGAGGGCATCGGTCGGCACGAAGAGCCGGTCACCGGGGTGGCCCCGTTTGCTCGGCGCGTACTCGACCACCAGGTACTCGCGGACCGCGCCGCCCGAGGTGCGGCTGACCAGGTCGATGTACTTGCCGATGCCGTGCTGGGCGTGCACCACGTAGTCGCCCGGCTTCAGCGCGAGCGGGTCGACCATGTTCCGGCGCCGCGACGGCATCTTCGTACTGCCGGCCGCGGCAGCGGTTCCCCGGGTGCCCGTCAGGTCCGACTCGGTGATCACGGCGAGCCCGGACCCGGTGATGATGAACCCGTCCTCCAGCCGGCCGCGGGCGACCGTCACCATCCCCGGCTGCGGTAACCGATGCATGGTGTCGCCGGTGACGACGACGGCGAGGTCGGCCTCGGACAGGCGCTCGGCCGCCCGGGCGGCGGTCCCTGCCGCGGGCACCACCACGACGGTGATCCCACCGCCGGCGGCGCGTTCGGCGGCATCGTTGATCGCCACTGCGATCTCGCCCCGGTAGGACGGTGCAGCGACGACGGCCGCGCGACTGTCGAGGTCTTCATCGCGGAGATGGTCCGACTCGTCAGGGATGTCGACCCCGAACGGAGCAATTCGCCACAGCGGCAGCTCCTGGTCCCGGATCAGGTCCTGCACCTCGCCGAGCGAGCGATAGGCGGACTCGGCCAGATCGATCGGCGCCTTGCCTCCGGTGGCCGCCGCCATCCAGGACGCGGCCAGGAAGTCGGCGCCCGTGCGCACCAGGTCCTCGGCGCGGGTGCGGATGCGTTCGGGGTCGGCGAGCACCACGTGCGTGCCGGCCGGCAGCAGCTCCGGCAGCATCGTCAGGCGTCCGGGGACGAGGACCGGGATCAGTGCTTCCATGCCCTCGACGGCGACACCGGCGGCGAGTTTGCCGAGCATCTCGGCGAGGGTCGGGTCGCCGGTTCCGCCGGCCGCGAGCAGCGCCGCTCGTTGGCGTACCTCGGGCGTCAGCAGGATCTCGCGGCAGGCCTGGGCGACCACCGTTGCGGCCTCGTCCCTGTCGGCGCCGGTGTCGTCCGTGTCGATGGCACGCTGGTCGGTGACCGCGAAACGGCGGATGTCGGTGATCTCGTCGCCGAAGAACTCGATGCGGACGGGATGGCTGTCGGTGGGGGGGAACAGGTCGAGAATGCCTCCGCGAACGGCGATCTCACCCCGCTTCTCGACCATGTCGACCCGGGTGTAGGCCAGCGTGACCAGGCGGCCCACCAGTTCCGACAGGTCGGTCCAATCGCCGACCCGCAGGACCACCGGAGCCAACTCCCCCAAATCCGGAGCCATCGGCTGGATCAGCGAACGGATCGTGGCGACGATGACCGCCGGAGAGCCGGCCGGGTGCTCCTCGGGGTGTGCGAGCCGGCGCAGGGTGGCCAACCGCTTTCCCACGGTATCGGCGCGCGGTGACAACCGTTCGTGCGGCAGGGTCTCCCACGACGGGAAGATCATCACGCGGTCGTCGCCGATCAGGTCGCCCACCGCGCAGGTGGCCACCTCGGCCTCGCGGCCGGTCGCAGTGACCAACAGCACCGGGACCCCGGCGCCGCCGGCCGTCTTCGCGGTGGCCAGTGCAGCGGCGAGGAACGGCCGGATGCCCGCCGGCGCGACGATTCGCTGGGAGGGCGACCCGGCAGCCGCCACCACGTCCCGAACGGTTCCGGTGGCCAGCACGGCGGCGAGAAGCCCGCTCAGCACCGGACTCTCGGGTGCATCAGCGGGTTGGTGCTGGTTCACCCGAGCTGCCGATACCGGCTTGTTTGCCACCTGCTGTGCCACTGGTACTCCCCTTGGGTCTGTCGCCGGACCAGGCCAAGGTGGCCGGCCATCACCGACGGGCCGGGTGACCGGCACGCCAGAAAACCCCCGGCCGACGTGGCACGGGGGTGACTGGGTCCAACAGTACCGCCGACGACCAGCAGTGCGGTGGGCCGAAGGGACGGGTCAGTGCCCCATCTCACCGGCGGTGGCCTGGATACGGGCGAGGCGCTGGGGGTTGGACCACCGGACCTTGGTGGCCCAGCCGAACTTCTCGAAGAACCAGATCGCCCTGGCCGAGATGTCGATCTGTCCGCGCAGCACGCCGTGGCGCGCGCAGGTCGGGTCGGCGTGGTGCAGGTTGTGCCAGGACTCCCCGAACGAGAGGAGCGCCAGCGGCCAGAAGTTGGCCGACTTGTCGCGGGCGGCGAACGGTCGTTCGCCGATCATGTGGCAGATCGAGTTCACCGACCAGGTGACGTGGTGGAGCAGTGCGATGCGGACGAGTCCGGCCCAGAAGAACGCCGTGAGCGCGCCGTGCCAGGACATGGTGATCAGTCCGCCGGCCACACCGGGGCCGAAGATGGAGAGCAGGGTCCAGACCCAGAAGTACTTGTTCTGCCGGACGATGTCCTTGTCCGCCAACAGATCCGGAGCGAAACGCTGCTGGTTGGTGCTGTCCCGGTCGAAGATCCAGCCCATGTGGGCGTGCCAGAAACCCCTGGCCAGCGCCGGCACCGAGGTGCCGTACAGCCAGGGCGAGTGCGGATCGCCCTCACGGTCGGAGAACGCGTGGTGACGGCGGTGATCGGCGACCCAGATGATCACCGGCCCCTGCGCGGCCATCTGTCCGGCCGCCGCCAGTGCAATCTTGAGCGGGCGGTTGGCCTTGAACGATCCGTGCGTAAAGTAGCGGTGGAAGCCAACCGTGATACCCATTCCGGAGATGACGTAGAAGACGGTCGCGATTGCTAGATCGGTCCAGCCCAGTCCCCAACCCCAGGCGAACGGCACTGCCAGCACGACGGCCAGCAGGGGGATGAGGGAGAAACCGTAGACGGCGATCTGCGCGGCGATGCCGCGTTCGCCGTCGAGGATCGGCCTCGGCCCGACGGTCGTGCGGGGAGCGGCGACATCTGCGACCGGGCCGGCCAGCACTTCAACAGACTGCGGAGGGGTCACAGGTGCTCAATCTTCTCGGGCCGCAGGATAGAACCGGAAGGAATCCGTCTGCGGCGGTGTAGGTGGAACGCTACCGGGTGGAACGTCAGGGCGTCATGAACTGCAATCGGTCTCTCACCCCGGTGCGGGGCGTGGGATGATGTTCTCCGCAGCAATCCGCCGTGGTGTAACGGCAGCACCTCTGATTTTGGTTCAGATGGTTCAGGTTCGAATCCTGGCGGCGGAGCGATGGTCGGCGGCTAGCATCGCCGTGGGCGCAGCAGGTCGGGCGCACCCGGACCCACCGCCGCGCAGCCGCCACAGGAGGAATCACCGATGCCGGATCTTCGCCCTTCCAGTGCGCCGACCGCCCCCGTCTCCTGGGTGATCGTGTTGGCGGCCGGCTCCGGAACCCGGATGCGGTCCGTCCTGCCGAAGGTGCTGCACCCGATCGCCGGGAAGCCGCTGCTGTGGCACGCGCTGACGGCGGCGGCCGCGTTGGAGCCGGATCATCTCGTCGCGGTCATCGGCCACGGCCGGGAGCAGGTGGGCGCCTACCTCGCCGAGCAGCACCCCGACGTCGACCAGGCGGTCCAGGAGGAGCAACTGGGTACCGGACACGCGGTGCAGAGCGCCCTCCCGGACGGCGCGGATGTCAACGGAACGGTGCTGGTCACCTACGGCGACGTTCCCCTACTCACCGGCGAGACCCTCGGCCTGCTGGCCGCCGAGCACGAGCGGGCCGGGAATGCGGTCACCGTCCTGACGGCGCTGGTGGAGAACCCGACCGGCTACGGGCGCATCGTGCGGGACGCCTCCGGCGCCCTCGCGGGCATCGTCGAGCAGAAGGACGCCGACGAGGGCGAGCGTGCCATCAAGGAGATCAACTCCGGCGTCTACGCCTTCGACGGAACGGTACTGGTCGACGCCCTGAGCCGACTGACGCCGGCAAATGCCCAGGGCGAGCGCTACCTGACGGACGTGGTCGGGTTGGCCCGTGCCGACGGCCATCCGGTCGGCACACTGCTGGCCGCGGACGCCGCGGAGACCGAGGGGGTCAACGACCGGGTGCAGCTGGCGGAGTTGAGCCGGCAGCTGAACGCCCGGCTGATCCGTCGCGCCCAGCTGGCCGGCGTCACCGTCACCGATCCGGCCACCACCTGGATCCACGCGGACGTCCGGATCGGCACGGATACCCAGCTTCTCCCGGGCACGTCGCTCGAGGCCGGCACGGTGATCGGCTCGAACTGCGTCATCGGGCCCGACACCACCCTGTCGGCCTGCGAGGTTGCCGACGGCGGCTCGGTCGTGCGTTCGCACTGCTCCGGCGCGACCGTCGGACCGGGGGCAACGGTCGGACCGTTCTCCTACCTCCGTCAGGGCGCCGTGCTGGCGGCCGGCGCCAAGGTCGGCGCGTTCGTCGAGATCAAGAACTCGACGATCGGCCCGAAGGCCAAGGTGCCGCACCTTTCGTACATCGGCGACGCCACCATCGGCGGCGGCACGAACATGGGCGCAGGGTCCATCACGGCCAACTACGACGGCGTCCACAAGTTCCCCACCGTCATCGGCGAGAACGCGTTCATCGGGACCGACTCCACCCTGATCGCCCCCGTCACCATCGGGGACGGCGCCTACGTGGCCGCCGGATCGACGGTGACCAGCGATGTCGCGGCCGGCGACCTGGCCGTGGCCAGAGGACGCCAGCACGCTGTGAAAGGGTGGGTCCTGCGACGCTTCTCCGGGAGTGCGAGCGACCGTTCAGCCAGAGCGGCCGGCGCGACCGACCGGGCCGTGGCACCAGCATCGGACGAAGCCGCCGCGACAGCCTCGTAAGACTCCGACGTCGATCGTCAGCGAAGAGGACCCCACCGCGTGAATGCCATCTTCACCAACACCCGCAAGAGCATGCTGCTCTTCTCCGGCCGGGGGTACCCGGAACTGGCCGACGAGGTGGCCAAGTACCTCGAGGCGGAGGTCACCCCGCAGTCGATCTACGACTTCGCGAACGGCGAGATCTTCGTCCGCCCCGAGCTGTCCGTCCGCGGCACCGACTCGTTCATCATCCAGTCGTGCGGCGTGCCCATCAACAAGTGGGTGATGGAGACGCTGATCATGATCGACGCGCTCAAGCGTGCGTCGGCCAAGCGCATCACCGTGGTCCTGCCGTTCTATCCCTATGCCCGTCAGGACAAGAAACACCGTGGGCGCGAACCGATCTCGGCCAGGCTGATTGCCGATCTGCTGAAAACGGCCGGTGCCCACCGCCTGATGACGGTCGATCTGCACACCGACCAGGTCCAAGGTTTCTTCGACGGTCCCGTCGACCACCTCTTCGCCCAGCCGCTGCTCACCGAGTACATCTCGGCCAAGTACGGCACCGAGGATCTGACCGTCGTCTCGCCGGACTCCGGACGGGTGCGCACCGCGGAGCGGTGGGCCAACCGGCTCGGCGGGGCGCCGATCGCCTTCATCCACAAGACCCGCGATCCGTCCAAGCCGAACTCGGTGAAGGCGAACCGCGTGGTCGGCGAGGTCACCGGCCGGACCTGCATCGTCGTCGACGACATGATCGACACCGGCGGCACCATCGCCAAGGCGGTGCAGGAGATCATGCACGCCGGCGCCGAGAAGGTGATCGTCGCGGCCACCCACGGTGTGCTGTCCGATCCGGCAGCCGAGCGACTGAGCACCTGCGGAGCGGTCGAGGTGGTGCTGACCAATACCCTGCCCATCCCCCACGAGCATCACTTCCCGCAGCTCACGGTCCTCTCGATCGCCCCGCTCCTCGCCCGCGCCATCCACGAGGTCTTCGAGGACGGGTCGGTCACCTCGCTGTTCGACGTCTGATGTCGTTCGACGTCTGATCCGCATCGACGCCTGATCGCCGCCGCGGCTTCCGGGCTTGACCCCACCGCTACACCCCGGTCCCGATACTCGGCTGGAGACGGACGGTGGACGGTCCTTTGGTGACGTGCGCGAGATGACGAGGTGGCTGATGACCGGTGTGAGCCGCCGTGCCGCGCTGGGCCTGTTCGGCATCGGTGCCACCGGGATCGGTGTCGGTGCCGGCGTGCTGATCGACCGCTCGTCTGGCTCGGTGAATGCCGCGGGGGCCGGCCAGGCCGCGGCCGCATCGACCGCTCCCGTCACGGTTGCGTCCTGGGCCGCGACCCGTGGGGACCGCTACTACATCGGGCACCGAGGGAGCGGCGACGTCTATCCCGAACACAGCTTGGAGGCCTATCTCGGGGCCCTGGCCGGCGGTGCGGCCTGCCTGGAGATCAGCGTGGGCATGACCTCCGATGGCGTGCTGGTCTGCATGCACGACCCGACCTACGACCGGACCACCACGGCGAAAGGCATCATCTCCGCCCTCCCGTCGACGGTGCTCCGGGGGATCCGGCTCTCGTTGCCCCAGCTGGGTCCGGCCTGGGCGGCCGATCCCACCGTGCAGGTGCCACTTCTGGAGGATGTGCTCCGAGCCGTCGGCGGCCGGGCTGTCCTGTGCCTCGAAGCCAAGAACGGGAATGCTTTCCCGGCTGTGCTCGCCGCGGTCCAGGCGCACGGACTGAAGAACAGTGTGATGATCAAGCTCGGCTACAACAGCGCGCGGATCGCCAAGGCGAAGGCGGCCGGCTACCCGGTGTTCGCCTACTTCGGCGCGACGGCCGACGTCACGGCGGATCGGATCAAGACGCTGGCCGGCCAGCTGGACCGCACCCGCGATTGCCTGGTGATCCCCACCCTGGACGACGACAACCTGGTCAAAACGGCCGTCGAGACCGGGATCCCGGTCTGGGCGTTCGCCGTCCACCGCCGGTCCGAGGCCGCGCACTTCTTCGCACTGGGCTGCAAGGGCATCGTCGCGTCCAGCCTCAAGTACGTCTCGACGGCCGAGCCCAGCGCGACGGCGGACACCTGGTCGTTCGGCGCGATCGCACCCGGTGAGATGACGAAGGACCCGTCATCCGCGGCCTACGCACCGACCTGGTCGGAGGACGAGATGCGGCTGGGAGCCAAAGGCAGCCAGCACTTCCTGACCCTGGGCCAGCTCGGCCCGGTCGCCGCTGCGGCCGCGAGCTACACGGTGGAGTTCGAGAGCTCGTGGCCGACGCTGCCGGGAACCACCGACGACAACATGAGCCTGGTCTTCGGGCATGCCGACGACGCCTACTACCAGCATCGATCCGGCCTCGGCACCGGCTATCACGCCATCCTGCGCGCCAACGGCTCACTCGAGCTCTTCCGTCACCAGGACGGGCAGCCCGACGGCGTCCAGCTCGGCAGCACCGCGAAGACCCCGGCACCGACAGCCGGCCAGTGGATGAAGTTTCGGCTGAGTGTGACACCGAGCGACATCACCTGGGCCAGGACGGACGTTGCCGGGGCGACGATCTCCGCCTCCGACCGGACCGTTCGCGGCGGATATCTCCACCTCGGCCGGAGTTCGACGGACGGCGTGCTCGCCTTCCGCGGCCTGTCCGTCAGCTGAACGAATCTCGCCATCACCACCCCTTTGACCGTATAACTTCCTGCCTGTAGCCTAGGAGACAGGAAATTCTTACGCAGGAGAGGTGATCATGACGCAATTTCCACGTGTGTGGTTGAACGACAGCAAGGTCTGGGCCGAGAACGGCTCCTCGCCGGAGATCATGCTCGGCCACCGGGGGTACCCGGTCGCCGAGCAGCCGGCCTCGGCTGACGTGCTCGTGATCAGCTCCGACGACCTTCCGCTGACGGCCGACTGGCTCGACGCCTTGGCCGCCGGCGCCGGACTCGTCGTGGTCGCCGCCCCCCGCATGGCTGCTGGAATGGCCACTGCTGCAATGGATGTGCTTACCACGGCTGGCTTCGGGACGGCTGGCTTCGGGACGGCCGTCCTGGCCGGTTCCGGTCTGCAGATCACCGACCCGATCGAAGCCGGTCGGTCGGGCCTGGCCGCCGCGAACACCGACACCGCGACCGCCGGCCTCCACCCGCAGGACGCGGGCACTTCGCACCCGGTCGTCGAGGATCTGCTGGCCAGGGTGGACGTCGACCGGCTGACTCCGACTGTCGCCCTCGACCTGTCCGCACCGGCGTCGGCTCTGCTACGCCTCCCCGGTACCTCCCGCACCCCCGGCCGGGCCGTCGCCGCCACCTCCTGCGTCGGCGACACCCGCGTCGTCGTCCTGGGGGTCGAGATCGGCGAGCACTCGGGCGACCTGCTGTTCAACGCCATCACGCATGCCGCGCGCCGCAATCCGGCCGGTTCGATCGAGCGCCGGGAGCGGGCCGACATCACCCGGCACCCGGCGTGGATCGACCTGAAGGACGCCGTCACCACCCTCCGTCCGCTGCAGCAGGCGGACGGTTCGGTCGCTACCGAGCACCGGATCGCGACAGCGCTGGTCGCCCGCATCACCACTGCCATCGAGCAGCTCGCACCCGAATTCCCCTACGACGCGGACTATCTCGCCGCCACTGTCAAAGACCTGAGCCGTTGGTCCGACGGCGGATTCGGCGTCCCTGACTTCCTCGACTCGCTGCTGGCCTTCCACCCGGAGGTCGACCGGACCGACGGACGTCGGCACCTCGTGCTCTTCCCGATGTACACGCAGAACGGCAACCCGGACCGCAACGTCGAGGCCGTCCTGATCGAGGTCATCTGGCCCGAGTTCATCGACGACCTGGAGGCGGGCGACTACTCCAACAAGCTGTTCGTCCCGATCCGCTTCCTGGATTTCACCCCCGGCTACGACACCAACTCCGCGGTCCTGTTCCCGGAGACGATCGCCATGCGCGAGATCCCGAAGTTCAGCTGGGGGGCCATCTTCGCCGACCGCGAGGCTGCCCGTTTCCGGTCGGTCGTCACCGCCGCCGCCGATATCACCCGTTTGGCTTTGCCTCCGGATGCCGCCCGGCTCTTGGCCGATCAGCAGTTGGCGGAGCAGACTTTCGTCATGTGGGACCTCATTCACGACCGCACCCACATGCACGGCGATCTGCCGTTCGACCCCTTCATGATCAAACAGCGGATGCCGTTCTTCCTGTACACGCTGGAGGAGCTGCGATGCGATCTGACGGCGTTCCGCGAGTCGGTGGCCCTGGAGCGCCAGGGCGTCCCGCACGCCCGGCTGGTGCAGTACGCCATCCTGTTCGACCGCATCTTCCGCTTCGCCATCACCGGGAGCCGCGTCCGCAACTACGACGGCCTCGGTGGCCAGCTGCTCTTCGCCTGGTTGCACCAGCACCGGGTGCTGCACTGGACCGACAACCGGCTGACCATCGACTGGGACGCCGTCACCGAACCGGTGCTGGAGCTCTCCCGTCAGATCGAGCAGCTGTACTGGCAGTCGATCGATCGCTCGAAGACGGCCCACTGGCTCGCCGCATACGAGCTGGTGTCCTCGACGGTCGCGCCCGCGCCGCGGTCCACCTGGGCCAAGGGCCCCGATGCACTGCCGCTGGAAGGACCACCGAAGGGACTGACCGACGCCGTGCTGCCCGACGAGTTCCCGCTGTCGATGTTCTACGAAGCGTTGAACCGCAAGCTGTCTCCGGTCATCGCCGCCACGGCGGGCATCACCGGATGACGGGCCGCAGTCGATGAGCCGCCGTCCGGCCGGTGAGCTCGACGGCCTCGTTGTCGTCGTCACCGGCGCCACCGGGTCGGCCGGTCGTGCCGCCGTCCGGGCATTGGCCGCCGGCGGCGCCGAGGTGGTGGCCGTCGGGCGTGACGAGCACCGGTTGGCAACCCTCTTCGACGGGATCGACGGCGTCCACCCGCAGGTCGCCGATCTCGGTGACGGTCCACGCTGCCTGGCGCTCGCCGAACGCATCCGTGGGCGTCACCACCGCATCGACGGGCTCGTCCACCTGGTCGGCGGATGGCGCGGCGCACCGCGGTTCACCGCGAACTCCGACGAGGACTGGGCCTTCCTGAGTCACACCCTGGTCGACAGCCTGCGTCACATCACCGTCGCGCTCCACGACGACCTGGCCGCCTCGCCGGACGGCCGCGCCGTCATCGTGTCGGCCACCGCGGTGGGCTCCCCCACCCCGGGCGGCGCCGGCTACGCGGCGGCAAAGGCGGCCACCGAAGGCTGGATGCTGGCCATGGCCGAATCCTTCGTCCGGCTGCAGTCCCGCGCCAAGACCGATCCGACCCCGCAGCGCTCCGCCGCGACCGTCCTGGTGATCAAGGCGCTGGTCGACCAGGGCATGCGGGATGCCGCTCCGGAGAAGACTTTTGCCGGTTTCACCGACGTGGCGGTGCTCGCCGACCAGATCGTGGAACTGTTCACCACCGAGGCCGCCGACATCAACGGCGCCCGCATCGTGCTCGCCTGACCCTGCTGCGGCGAGCCCCCCGTGTCGAGCAGGAGAGAATGAACCTCGTGACCAGACTTCATGACGTGAACCAGCGGGGCTTCGCCTCCGACAACTACGCCGGGGTACATCCCGAGGTGCTCCAGGCCATCGCCGACGCGAACGGCGGGCACCAGATCGCCTACGGGGAGGACCTCTACACCGAGCACCTGCAGACCGTGATGGCCGCCCACTTCGGGGCCGGCGTCCAAGCGTTCCCGGTCTTCAACGGGACCGGCGCGAACGTCCTCTCGCTGCAGTCGGTCCTGCCGCGCTGGGGCGCGGTCGTCTGCGCCGAGACCGCCCACATCAACACCGACGAGAACGCGGCCCCGGAACGGGTCGGCGGCCTCAAGCTGCTGACGGTCCCGACGACCGACGGAAAGCTGACCCCGGACCTCGTGGATCGGCAGGCCTGGGGCTGGGGTGACGAGCACCGCGCGCAACCGCTGGTGGTCTCGCTCACCCAGACCACGGAACTCGGCACCGCCTACACACCGGCGGAGATCACCGCGATCGCCGACCACGCCCACGGCAAGGGCATGCTGCTGCACATGGACGGCGCCCGGATCTCCAACGCCGCGGCATCTCTCGGGGTCCCGCTGGCCGAATTCACCAGTGATGCGGGCGTCGACCTGCTGTCCTTCGGCGGCACCAAGAACGGGTTGTTGTTCGGCGAGGCCGTCGTCGTCATGCGGCCACAGGAGTCCGCCGCCGCCGCGGCGCTACCGTTCCTGCGCAAGATGAACATGCAGCTGAGCAGCAAGATGCGGTTCGTGTCGGCCCAGCTCATCGCGCTGCTCGAGGGCGATCTATGGCTCCGCTCGGCACAGCACGCCAACTCGATGGCAGCCCGCCTGGCGGCCGGCGTCAAGGACCTGGACGGCGTACGGATCACCCAGCAGGTCCAGGCGAACGCGGTCTTCGCCGTCCTGGACGCCGCGGTGGCCGATCGTCTCCGTCAGGTCTTCCGGTTCTACGACTGGAATCCGGCGACCGGCGAGGTGCGGTGGATGTGCGCCTTCGACACCACGAAGGCAGACGTCGACGCCTTCATCGCGGAGCTCTCTCGACTGCTGGCCAAGGCCGCCTGATCCGTGCGTCTCCCGATTCAGCGAGTCAGGACAGGGCCTTCATGTCGCGGAACCATTTGACCGCCGCCAGCGCCATGAATCCGGCCGAGGCGGCGAAGAGCGCGGTGTAGACCCAGAAGAACACCTGGGGAACTCCGAGCAGGATGAAGACCACGCACAGCAGGCCGTAATCGGTCGGGATCACCAACAGGGATCGGACCAGCGAAGTTCCGCCTCTATCCAGTCCTTTCCCGGTCTTGGATTCGTACTGGCGGCGGAGCTGGTCGTTCAGGATCATCCCGAAGAACATCACCGCCGCAACGATGGTGAATCCGATCGGAATCAGAAGGGCCGCTTGCGGTACCGGGATGAACCGGTAGGCGCAGATCAGCACGGCCAGGTGCAGGCTCGAGATCTTGGTGGCATCAACCATGTGATCGAGCCATTCACCGGACGGGCTGCCACCGCCCCGCAGGCGGGCCAGTTGACCGTCCGCCGCATCGAATGCGTAACCGAGCACAAGGCACAGGCAGACGGCAATGCCGACCCACCAATTCGGGCGGACCACCGCGATCAGAGCGACACCGGCAAATGAGAAAGCCGCACTGATCGCAGTGACCATGTTCGGCGTCAGGTGCATTCGGAAGGCCTGCGCGGCAATCAGACGGCCGAGCCGGCGATTGACGAACCGGGAATAGGCGGGCGCGCCCTTCGAGGACTTCTGCGCGGCGGCGAGCGCCCGCACGATGTCGCGATAACCGGACTCTGGCGTCGTCCCGAATGGGACTGACGTCGCCGGGGAGGTCGTCGATGTGGTCGTGGTGGCCATGTTCAGGCCGCCGCTGACGACGGTGCGAATCGGTAGAGCATCAGGAACATCCATCCATGGGTGACAGTCGGTGACCAGACATCAGGCCAGCGTTGGAGAGACGTCGGGCTCAGGCTTCGGAACCACGACGAACGTAACACTGAGTGGTCATTTGCCGTATGAAAGCTGCCGTCATCGGAGGATGTTCACACCAACAGGTGAGACCTATCACCCCGCAGTGACACCCGGGGCGCACAGTAGAGTGATGTGTCCCGCCCCGCAGCCGGGTGGGCCAGGGTCGACGGCTACAGCACGTCGGGACTGGCGCCGCGGGCAATGGGAGACTTGGGCACCTCGAGATCAAGCTCAGGACGAAGGAGGCGACGTGGCGCGGCGCGAGCAGTTGATCTTCCTGCACTCCTCCGACGAGCTCTACGGCGCCGATCGGATGCTGCTGGAGATGGTGGCCGCCGCCGGCTCCGAGTTGGACGTCGAGGTCTGGCTGCCCAACGACCTCGCACATCCGGCCGCGCCGCTCTGCGAGGAACTGACGGCCCGCGGGGTCAGCGTCCGGCATCTCGCCCTGCCCGTGATGAGGCGCGCCTACCAGAATCCGCGTGGGCTGGCGCGGTTGGCCGTCAAATCGGTGAAGCTCGTCGCCGAGCTCCGCCGGGCCCGACCACAGGCCGTCTACTGCACCACCAGCGCAGTCCTGCTGGCCGCCCCCGTCGCGCGGCTGGCACGCGTGCCCCGGGTGATCGGGCACATCCAGGAGATCTGGTCCCGCTCGGACCGCGCGGTGATCGGCACCCCGGCCCGCGCCTGCCACACCGTGCTGTCGATCTCGGAGGCGGTCAGTGCGTCATTGCCGGACGGTTTGCGCGGTCGAACGGTGGTGGTGCCCAACGGGACCGGCGAGCCGGCGGAGACGGTTCCGCTGGACGGCCGATCCGGAGAGCTGACCTTCCTGGTGGCGAGTCGCTGGAACGCCTGGAAAGGCCACCGCACCCTCCTGGCCGCCTGGGAACTGGCCGGTGCGCCCGGTCGGTTGCTGGTCCTGGGGGGACCGCCACCGAGCGGGGAGACGGTCGACGTCCGATCGCTCGTCGCGGATCTGGAGCGCCCGGGATCGGTGACGATCGTCGGTGAGGTGACCGACCCTGCGCGCTACCTCGCCGAGGCCGACGTGGTGATCATGCCGTCGGACCAACCGGAACCGTTCGGGCTGGTTGCCATCGAGGCCTTCGCCAGGGGGCGCCCGGTGATCGCCAGTGCGGCGGGCGGGCTGCTCGACATCGTCACCGAGGACGAGAACGGCTGGCTCTATCCGCCGGGTGACAGTGCGGCGCTCTCGGTGATCCTGCAGGGGCTCGACCGCGATCACGTCGCCACTGCCGGCTCGATCGCCCGCAAGACCTACGAGGAACGCTTCACCACCACCCGATTTGCGGCCACCTGGTGGTCAGCGGTGGTGCGTGGGTGGAACCGGCGATCGCCGACCACCTGACCCAGACCGCCCGTCACTGCAGCGGCACCGGCGATTCCAGCCACCAGGGGCGGTGGTCGTGCTCGATCCGGTCGACCCACTTGACCCAGTGGAATCCCCGCCGGCCGGGGACGACCAGACGGACCGGCGCACCGTGCCCTGCACTCAGCGGCGCTCCCCCGACCGAGACCGCCAGCAGCAGATCGTCGCCGAGCGGCAGACGCCGGGTGTAGCCGGTCGCACTGGTGACCTCGACGCTGCCCGTCGACCCGGGCGGGAGCAGTCGGGACATCCGGACGCCGCTCCACCGTTGTTCCGCCCACCATCCGCCGGTGCAGTCGATGACGGCCGTCACCTCGTCGGTGAACGCCCGCAGCTGGGCCAGATCCCAGTCCGTCGACACGCCACCCGAGACGACCGTCAAGCGCCAGGTGGACTCGTCGATCGCCGGAACCTGATCGAAGAGCCAGGAGGTGTTGGGCATTGCGGTGGGGTCACCGGATCCGAGTTCGTACGAGCCGGTCGACCTCCGGCGGGATCCGGGTAGCGCGAACAGGGCGGCCGCACCCTCCAGCGCCGCGTAAAGCGACCCGGCCGCCACCAGCACCAGCCCGCCGCGGACGGCGAACCGTCGGGACAGGTCGGTCGTCCGGGGACGGATCCGCCGCCGGCGCACGTGCAGGACCGCGGGAACCAGGGCAACGAGGGCCGCTCCGACATGCACCTGCAGCGCGGTGATGCCGAAGGCCTGGATCAGCAGCCCGGTGGTGTGCGCGAGGCCGGTGAGCAGGGCCACGACGACCGCGAACGCCAGCACCAGGGACGTCACCTGCCCCGGCCGGCGCCGTCGCAGCCCGCGCCGGACGACCATGGACTTCCACGGCACCAACACCACCAGGGCGAGACCGACCACGCCGTGGGCGATGACGACGAGGCTGATCGGTCCACTGCCGACGAGGAAGGTCACCGCGCCGGTGACGACGGCCAGCGGCAACAGGGCCAGGAGTGCGAGGTTGGTGCGGCGCCCTGCCATCTCACGACCATACGGCCGACCGGGCGGAGAGGATCGGACGCGATATGTCTTAACATACTGTTGACAGTGACTGACCGGCATACCAAGGTGGAGGCACAGACCTGCGTCGACCACAGTCCTGCGTCCCACGCCCTACATCCTCGACGGAGAGGCCCTCGACAGTGACCGACACCAACCAAACCGCAAAGATCGCCGGCGCTCCGATTTCGTGGGGCGTGTGCGAGGTACCCGGGTGGGGCTACCAGCTCGAGCCGGATCTGGTGCTGTCCCAGATGGCGGACCTCGGACTCGTCGCCACCGAATTCGGCCCCGACACGTTCCTGCCGTCCGAGCCGCAGGCGAAAGTGAGCACCCTTGCCGCCCATGGGCTGCGGGCGGTCGGCGGCTTCGTCCCGGTTCTGCTGCACCAGGCAGACCACGACCCGCTGCCCGGCCTGATCACCGAACTCGACAACTTCCTCGCCGCCGGCGCGGGCACGCTGGTGCTCGCCGCGGCGACCGGTGTCGACGGCTACGACCAGCGGCCGGATCTGGACGCCGCCGGGTGGAAGACGTTGCTGGCCAACCTCGATCGGCTGGCGGCCGCCACCACCGACCGTGGGATCGTGCCCACCCTGCACCCCCACGTCGGCACCATGATCGAGAAGCCCGACGAGGTCGACCGGGTGCTGGCCGGCTCGGGCATCGCCCTGACGCTCGACACCGGGCACCTGCTGATCGGCGGGAACGACGTCGTCGCCCTCGCCGCGTCCGCTCCCGACCGCATCGCCCACACCCATCTCAAGGACGTCAGGGCGGATCTGGCCCAGCAGGTCCAACGTGGCGAGCTCAGCTACACGGCGGCCGTGGCAGCCGGGATGTACGTACCCCTTGGCACCGGCGACGTCGACCTGGTCGGAATTCTCGACATCCTCTCGGGCGCAGGCTATGCCGGCTGGTACGTGATGGAGCAGGACACCATCCTGTCCGGCCCGGCACAGGCCGCGGCCGCCCTGTCCGACGTCGCCGCGTCTCTCGCGTTCCTGACCGGCGCCCTGGCCTGAGATCAACCAGGATTCACCCCGAGATCTCGTAGAGGGAGGGCTTCTCACCCAGGCTGACCTCGACCCGGCCGAGCCCGCCGAGCAGCGATGTCACGGCCGCGTCGGACACCACGGCAGCGGCATACCCGTCCCACGCGCTCGGCCCGAACCGCCCACCGCCGCGAACAGCATCGATCCACTCCTGGAACTCGACGTCGTAGGCGCGGATGAAACGCTCACGCCAATCCTCGGGCACCCGTCCCGAGTACATGTTGTTGCGCCGCACCACCACCGGGCTCGATTCGCCGAGCGAGGCGGTGCCCTCCTCGCCGACCACCTCACCTCGGATGTCGTAGCCGTAGCGGATGTTGACGGAGATCTCGACATCGATCAGTGCGCCGCCCTCGACCTCGAGCAACAGCATCAACGGGTCCTGCAGCTCACCGCCCAGCCGGCTCTTGCGCGGCGTCAGGACGGTCACCGCGACGATCTCCTCGCCGAAAATCCAGCGGGCCAGGTCGATCTCGTGCACGGCCGTGTCGGTGATCGCCATGTCCTTCGTGTAATGGCCTGGCACACTGGGGTTTCGGTGGGTGCAGTGCATCATCAGCGGAGTCCCGATGTCGCCGCTGTCGACGACCGCCTTGAGCGCCCGGTAGGACGGGTCGTAGCGCCGCATGTAGCCGACCTGCACCAGCCGCCGACCCACCGCGGACTCGGCCTCCAGAATCCGCCGGCAGGCCTCTTCGGTGGTGGCCAGCGGCTTCTCGCAGAAGACCGGCTTGCCGGCGGCGATCGCTGCGAGCACGTACTCCTCGTGGGTAGGTCCCCACGAGCACACGACCACCGCGTCGACGGCAGGATCGGAGATGACGTCCTGACCGGTCGGGTGTGCGACGGCGCCGGACAGACGGGCAGCCACCTGCGCGGCTTCGGCGGCATTGACATCCGACACTGCGACCACGGCTGCACCCGCCAACACGGTGGTCAGACGTCGGATGTGGTCCTTGCCGATCATGCCGACGCCGATGACCCCGACGTTCACTGTCATGTCACTCCTACGTTCGGATGGGTTGGGTACCGCTGGTCAGACGCTCTGCGGGAAACCGAGATTGATCCCGCCGTGGCTCGGATCCAGCCAGCGGGTGGTGATGACCTTGCCCCTGGTGAAGAAGTGGAAGCCCTCCACGCCGTGGGCGTGGGTGTCGCCGAACAGCGAGTTCTTCCAGCCACCGAACGAGTAGTAGCCCACCGGCACCGGGACCGGCACGTTGATGCCGATCATGCCGACCTCGACCTCGTTCTGGAACCGCCGAGCGGCGCCCCCGTCGTTGGTGAAGATCGCGGTGCCGTTGCCGTAGGGGTTCGAGTTGATGAGGTCCAGTGCCTCGTCGAAGGTCTCGACGCGCAGGACGGACAGCACCGGCCCGAAGATCTCGTCGGTGTAGATCGACATCTCCGGCGTCACCTTGTCGAAGAGGGTCGGCGAGACCCAGAAGCCCTCCGGCGCACCGTCGACCTCCTGGCCGCGGCCGTCGACCACCAGATCGGCGCCGGAGTCGACGCCCTGCTGGATGTAGCCGGCCACCTTGTCGCGGTGCGCACCGGTGACGAGCGGACCCATGTCGCAACCACGACGGCCATCGCCGGTCCGCAGGCCGGACATCCGATCGGTGATCCTGCCGACCAGCTCGTCGGCGATGGAGTCGATCACGACGAGCGCGCTGATGGCCATGCACCGCTCCCCGGCCGAACCGAATCCGCCGTTGACGGCCGCGTCGGCGGCAAGATCCAGATCGGCGTCGGGCAGCACCACCATGTGGTTCTTGGCGCCGCCCAGGGCCTGCACCCGCTTGCCGTTCCTGGTGCCGTTCTCGTAGACGTAGCGAGCGATCGGGGTCGATCCGACGAACGAGATCGCCTTCACCTTCTGGCTTTCCAACAGGGCGTCGACGGCGACCTTGTCGCCCTGCAGGACGTTGAAGACACCGTCGGGCAGACCGGCCTCCTGCCAGAGCCGGGCCAGCCAGATCGCGGCCGACGGATCCTTCTCGCTGGGTTTGAGCACCACCGCGTTGCCGGCGGCGATGGCCACCGGGAAGAACCACATCGGCACCATGGCCGGGAAGTTGAACGGCGAGATGATGCCGACGACGCCGAGTGGCTGGCGGAGCGAGGAGACGTCGACCTTGGTCGAGGCGTTCTCCGTCAGGCTCCCCTTGAGCAGATGCGAGAGGCCACAGGCGAGTTCGACGATCTCCTGACCCCGGGAGACCTCACCGAGCGCGTCGTCCAGCACCTTGCCGTGCTCGGAGGTGATGATCTCGGCCAGCTCGCCCTTGCGGGAGTTGAGCAGCTCGCGGAACGCGAACAACACCTGGGTGCGGCGGGCCAGCGACGTGTCGCGCCAGGCCGGCCAGGCCTTGGCTGCGGCGTCGATCACCGCGTCCGCATCCCCCCGCGAGGCGAGCGCCACCCTCTTCGTGACCTGTCCGGTGGCCGGGTCGTAGACGTCCGCGGTCCGGTCGCCGGTTCCGGCGGCCGGAACGCCGGCCACCCAGTGCCCCACCACGGGCAGCTCCGGCGCGGTGGCCGGAACGGGGGCTTCCTGTGTTGCTGTCATGTCCTCGAGTCCTCTCGAATCACTGGGTGGGGGCGACATACGGCCGTTGGGCCGCCTTGTGCTTCTCGTACATCGTGCGTGCCTGCCGAGTGGATTCGATGGTGGACACCTCCGCCACCGGGACGTCCCACCAGCCGTCGCCGGACGGCGACTGCTCGTACAGGTCGGTGTCGACGTGGACCATCACCGCGGTGGTCGCCGCCTTGGCCTTGGCCAGGGCGGCGGTGAGTTCCGCGAGCGTCTTCGCCCGGTACACCGTGACGCCCAGACTCTCGGCGTTGGCGGCCAGGTCCACCGGCAGGACGCCGCCGTCGAGCCGGCCGGACTCTGCAGAGCGGAAGCGATACTTCGTACCGAACCGTTGTCCACCATGGGATTCCGAGAGGGCACCGATGGAGGCGTAGCCGTGGTTCTGCAGCAGCACCACGATGATCTTGATGCCCTCCTGGACGGCGGTGACCAGTTCGGTCGGCATCATCAGGTAGGAGCCGTCGCCGACGGTCACGAAGACGTCCCGGTCGGGTGCCGCCAGCGAAACGCCGATGCCGCCGGGGATCTCGTAGCCCATGCAGGAGAAGCCGTACTCGACGTGGTAGCCCTTGCGCTCCCGGGTCCGCCACATCCCGTGCAGGTCACCGGGCAGGGACCCGGCCGCGCAGACGACGACGTCACGCGGATCCATCGCCGCCTCGACGGCGCCCAGCACCTCGCTCTGCGCCAGGACGCCGTTGCTGGCTCCATAGCCGTTGTGATGGGAGGCAACGACTCTCGCGTCCCACTCGCCGGCCAGCCTGGTCGCCAGGTGCTGGTAGTCCGTCGCCGTGCGGTAGCCGGCCAACGCCTCCTGCAGCGCGGGCAGTGCTCGTTTGGCGTCCGCGATGACGGGCAGGCCGGCCTGCTTGACGGCGTCGAGCCCGGCGACGTTGATGTTGATGAACCGGACCCCGGGGTGCTGCCAGACGGTCTTGGAGGCCGTGGTGAAATCGGAGTACCTGGTCCCGATGCCGATGATCACGTCGGCCGAGCCGGCGATCTCGTTGGCCGCCGTCGTCCCGGTGGCCCCGATGGCGCCGGTGTTCAGCGGGTGGTCGTAGGGCAGGGATCCCTTGCCCGCCTGGGTCTCGCCGATCGGGATGCCGGTGGCGTCGACGAAGGCCCGCAGCTCTTCGTTGGCCTCGGCGTACGTCACTCCGCCACCGGCGACGATCATCGGGCGCTCTGCACCCCTGATGATCTCGGCGGCCCGCTCGATCACCTCGGGCTCTGGCACCGGCCGCGGGATGCGCCAGACGCGCTCGGCGAACAGCTCCACCGGCCAGTCGTGCGCCTCGGCCTGGACGTCCTCGGGTAACGCCACCGTGACCGCTCCAGATTCAACAGGGTCCGTCAGCACCCGCATCGCCCCCAGCAGGGCGGCCGGCAGCTGCTCCGGCCGCCACACGCGGTCGAAGAACTTCGACAGCGGCCGGAAGGCGTCGTTGACCGAGACGTCATACCCGTAGGGCTGTTCCAGTTCCTGGAGCACCGGCGAGGCGATCCGGGTCGCGAAGATGTCGGCCGGCAGCAGCAGGACCGGGATGCGGTTGACGGTGGCCAGGGCGGCGCCGGTGAGCATGTTCGCCGCGCCGGGCCCGACCGACGCCGTCACGGCAAACGTTTCCAGCCGATCCTTCTGTCGCGAGTAGCCGACGGCGATGTGCACCATGGCCTGCTCGTTGCGGCCCTGGTGGTAGGGCAGCGCGTCCGGCTCGTCCAGTTCGGCCTGCAGCAGGGCCTGCCCGAGACCGGCCACGTTGCCGTGCCCGAAGATGCCGAAGCAGCCGGCGAAGAATTTGCGGCGCACGCCATCGCGCTCGGAGTACTGCTGGCCGAGGAACTTCACGATCGCCTGTCCGACCGTCAGCCTGATGGTTGCGCTCACGTCGTCTCTCCTTCGGAGGTCTCGTAGAACGGAAGTCTGGGGTCGACGGCCTGGTCCTCCCAGGTCTGCCGGATCCACCCGTGGTCCGGGTCGTCGCTGATCAGCCACGCGCGCTCGGCGGCGGGGCCGGCCATCACATTCAGGTAGTACATGTCGTGGCCGGGAGCCGCCACCGCCGGGCCGTGCCAGCCGTGCGGGATCAGCACGACGTCGCCGTCGCCGACCTCTTCCAGCACCTCGATCGGACGGTCCGCCGTCCCGTAGACACGTTGGTAGCCCCCGGCTCTCGCGCCCTGTCCCGTGGGAGCGTTGGATCGGAACGCGTAGTAGTAGATCTCCTCCAACTCCGATTCCGTCTCGGACACCTCGTCGTGCTTGTGCGGCGGGTAGGACGACCAGTTGCCGGCGGGCGTGATGACCTCGCATGCAATCAGCTTGTCCGTCTCGAAGGCGGCCGGGATGGCGAAGTTGTTGACCTGACGACTGCAGGCGCCGGCCCCTCGCAGCTCCACCGGGACTCCCGACGCCGGTCCGTACCGGAACGGCAATGCCCGGGCGGCCTTGGCCCCCGGCAGGGCGATGACAGCCCCGTCGGCGCTGAGCAGGGTGGCCGAGCAGTCCCGGGGCAGGTAGGCGAAGTCGGTGGCCGCATCGAAGACCCCGGTGCGGCCGGTCAGTCGGAAGGTGTTGCCGTCCACCGTGACCGCACATCCCCCGGACAGCGGCAGCACGATCATCTCGTCCTCCCCCGTGTCGACGGTGACGGCCACGCCCGCGGCCAGGGTCAGCACCCGCAGGCTGGAGTAGCCCCAGCCCGCCGACTCGGGAGTGACGACGAGGTCGAAGACCCCGTCGGCAGCGGAGCCGGCCGGCAGGTACAGCTGGTTCGGGTTGGCGCTCATCGGACCATCGACACGGCGGTGTCGACCGCACCGGCCACGTCGTCGTCCGACGGGTAGAGCAGGGTGCGGCCGACCACCAGGCCGCGCACGGACGGCAACGACAGCGCGTGGCGCCAACTCTGGAACGTCTCCTCGGGACTGGTCGCCGGATCGCCGCCGAGCAGCAGCGTGGGCAGCGTGGTCGAGTCCATCACCCGGTCCATCTCGGGAACGACCGGCAGCTTCATCCAGGTGTAGGCCGACGTCCGGCCCAGGGCGCTGGTGATGCCGACCGACTTGATGACGGCGTCCGCGGTGAGGTCGTTGTACACGCGGCCACCACGGCGCGAGGACCAGAACGGTTCCACCATGGCCATCAGCTTGCGGTCGGAGAGTTCGTTCACCGCTTGGGCACTGGACACCATGGTGGCGACGGTGCCCGGATCGTCCAGGGCGATGCGGGTCAGCATCTTGCCGCCGTTGAGGCGCATGTCGGCGCAGCCCTGCGCGTCGTAGCCGGTGAACCGGTCGTCCAGTTCGAACTCCGCTCCCTGCAGGCCGCCGCGGTTCATCGACCCGATGACCACCTTGTCCTCCAGCGCCCCCAGCAGCAGCAGGTCCTCCAGGATGTCCGGCGAGGCGAGCAGACCATCCACCCCGGGACGACTCAGGGCGGCCACCAGGCGCTCCAGCAACTCGACGCGCGAGCCCATGGCGAGCGGGCGGTCACCGACTCCGAAGGCCCCGCGTGCCGGGTGGTCCGCCGCGACGATCATCAACCGGCCGTCACCGCGGACGAGATCCCGCCGGGTCCGGGTCTCGGCAGCGCGCCGGATCGCCTCCGGATCGTTCACCCGGATCTCGGTGATCTCCGCGATGCGTTCGCGGAAACTTCTCGCCGCCGCGAGAATGGCTGTAGCGGAGGACACTTCGGCCACTGCGCTCATCGATGCCCCGGCGTTGACGGTGTCAGGCATCGCCGACCTCCTTCAGCAGAGCCTCCACCTCGGCGGTGGTCGGCATGGCACTGGAGCACTCACGACGGCTGGCCACGATCGCGCCGGCCGCGTTGGCGAACCGCAGTACGACCTCCAGGTCCCAGCCGGCGAGGAGACCGTGGCACAGTGCGCCGCCGAAGCCGTCGCCCGCCCCCAACCCGTTGATGACGTCGACCGGTGTGGGCGGTACTTCCAGCGTCAGGTCCCTCGTCATGCCCAGCACCCCTCTCGGGCCCTGCTTGACGATCGCCAATTCGACGCCCGCATCGAGCAGTGCCTTCGCCGCGCGGTGCGGATCGGTTTCACCGACGGCGATCTCGCACTCCTCCCTGTTGCCCACCGCGACGGTGACGTGAGCCAGCGCCGCGTTGACCTGGGCGCTCGCCTCCGCCGGGTCCGTCCAGAACATCGGCCGGTAGTCGAGGTCCAGAATCGTCAGCGGACGGCGAGCACGAGCCTCCCAGGCCGCGAAATGCGCTGCCCGGCTGGGCTCCTCGGAGAGTCCGGTGACCGTCGACCAGTAGATGCCGGCGTCGGCGATGGCGTCGAGGCCCAACTCATCGGCGCGGATCTGCAGGTCCGGTGCGCTCGGCAGCCGGTAGAACAGCAACGGGAAGTGGTCGGGCGGGTACATCTCGCAGAAGGTGATGGGCGTCAACAGGTCCGGCACCACCGACACGAAGGAGTCGTCGACGCCGAACTCCCGAAGCGCCTTGTGCACGTACCGGCCGAACGCATCCGGCCCGGTGCGGGTGATCACCGCCGACTTCCGACCGTGACGCGCTGCGGCGACCGCTACGTTCGTCGCGCTGCCGCCGAGATACTTGCCGAAGGTCTCCACGTCCTCGAGGCCCACGTTGTCCTGGAGGGGGTACAGATCGACGCCCACCCTGCCGATGGTCACCACATCGAGATGCCTGCTCACGTCGCTCCTCTGCCTGGTGTCGGCCGCACGAGAAGGGACTCGGGTGGCCGCGCTGCCGTGATGCCCCAAGGGTGGCGAATCCGAGGTCACATGTCAACAGTTTGTTAGTACATTCTGTCATTCGGCCGTCAGGCGTTGAGGGCGTACGCTGACCCGACCTTGGTGCAGGTACCGATGACCGCATCTGCAGGTACCGATGATGGAGAGCAACCAATGACGGACCTGTTCATGGACCTGGATCGGTCGAGTCCCGTTCCCCTGTACTTCCAGGTTTCCCAGCAGATCGAACAAGCCATCTCCTCCGGGCAACTCGGCCCGGGCGCGCGACTGGACAACGAGATCAGCCTGGCCGATCAGTTCGGGCTGTCCCGGCCCACCATGCGCCGCGCAATTCAGGAGCTCGTGGACAAGGGTCTGCTGGTCCGCAAGCGCGGGGTCGGCACGCAGGTCGTCCACGGTCAGGTGACCCGCCCGGTGGAGCTGACTTCTCTGTTCGACGACCTCGCCCGCGGCAACCAGGCCCCGCGCACCACCCTGCTGGTCAACGAGATCGTGGCCGCCACGGAGATCGTCTCCCAGTTCCTCGACGTCGGCATCGGCTCCGACGTGCTGCACCTCCGCCGGCTCCGGTTCGCCAACGGTGAGCCGCTGGCCATCCTCGAGAACCACCTGCCGCGGGATCTGGCCGAGGTCGGCCGGGGCGACCTGGAGGCCCGCGGTCTCTACCAGCTGATGCGCGCCAAGGGCGTGCACATCCGGGTGGCCAAGCAGCGGATCGGTGCACGCTCCGGCACGATCGAGGAATGCCACCTGCTCGGTGAGCGCCGAAACAGCCCGCTCCTCACGATGGACCGCGTCACCCACGACGACTCCGGCCGCCCGGTCGAATGGGGCCACCACGTCTACCGCGCCAGCCAGTACTCCTTCGAGGTCACCCTCGTCGACCACTGACCCGCGCTCGGCCCCTGCCCCTGCCTCCTGCCGTTGCCCCTGCCTTGCGTCCTGCAAAGTGCGCGCTATAGCGACCGCTTTGCAGGACGTCCGGGTGCGGGCGGGGATTCGGCGGCGGGGGTGCGGGCGGGATTTTGCCAGGCTGGGATCAGCGAGTACTCTTCGGGGGTTGCCTCGGCGAGGGTGATCGTGCTGACCTGCAGTTCTTCGAGGTCGCCGGTCACCGTGATCGACGCGGTGGGTCTGTTCGATGATCCCCTCGTGTGTTCCCCTGCTGTCGCAACCGAGCCGGTTTCATCCAGGTCCACTGTCATCAAGGAGCACCACGTGTCCGAGGTCCGCCTCTCCGCCGAGTCCCGCAGCGAGTTCGGCAAGGGCTTCGCCCGCCGCATCCGCGCCGCCGGGAAGATCCCGGCCGTCCTCTACGGCCACGGCACCGATCCCCGTCACCTGACGCTGCAGTCCCGCGAGTTCTCCCATGCGATCAAGGGCGGCGCCAACACCATCCTGACGCTCGCGCTGCCGGACGGCGACGAGCTCGCGCTCGCGAAGTCCGTCGTCCGCCACCCGCTGCGCGACTACTTCGAGCACGTCGACCTGATCATCGTCCGGCGCGGCGAGCGCGTCACCGTCGACATCCCGGTCGTCCTGGTCGGCGAGGCCGCCCCCGGTTCGACCGTGCTCACCGACGCCAACACCCTGTCCATCGAGGTCGAGGCGCTGCACATCCCGCAGAACCTCGAGGTCTCCATCGATGGCCTGGAGATCGGTTCGCAGGTGCTCGCCTCCGGCGTGACGCTGCCGGACGGCGCGATCCTGATCAGCGATCCGGAGACCCTCGTCGTGGCGATCTCGATCGTCGAAGAGGCCGACAGCGGCGAAGAGGCCGAAGAAGCAGCGCCGGCGGAAGAGACCCCCGAAGAAGCCTGATTCCTCCCCGTTCCATCGCCGACGGGCGCGTCCGGAACTCCGGGCGCGCCCGTTGGCGTCTGCACGATCGTGATCCTGCAAGTACCAGGTCCTGGACTATTCAGGCCGTGGACGATCGCCACTCCGAACCACCGAGATGGGAAGCCCGATGAGCTCGCCGAACCCAGGGCATCAGCTGCCGGAGCAGGTCCTGGTCATCGGTCTGGGGAATCCCGGCCCGGCGTACAGCGGAAACCGTCACAACATCGGTGCCATGGTCGCCGACCTGCTCGCCGAACGGTTCTCCGGACGTTTCAAGTCGCACAAGGCCGGCGCCGACATCGCCGAGGGACGCCTGGCCGGGATCAGGGCGGTGGTCGCCAAGCCCCGTTCCTACATGAACCTCTCGGGTGGACCGACGGCCGGTCTTGCCCGGTTCTTCAAGATCCCGGCCGGCGACATCATCGTCGTGCACGACGAACTCGACCTCCCGGCGTCGGTGGTCAGGGTCAAGCAGGGCGGCGGCGAGGGCGGCCACAACGGACTGAAGTCGATCTCCGCGTCGCTCGGAACCAAGGACTACCTCCGGGTGCGTTGCGGTATCGGTCGTCCGCCGGGCCGGATGGACCCGGCGGACTTCGTCCTTCGCGACTTCTCGGCCGCGGAGCGCAAGGAGCTACCGGTCGACCTGGAGAACGCAGCGGACGCCGCCGAATCGTTGATCCGGCTGGGGCTGCTCGAGACCCAGAACCGCCTGCACTGAGCCACCTCCTGTGGTGCGCGGGTCAACGCGACAGCGCGCGCCCGTCGCTGTCCAGGTAGTCACGCCACGACCGCTTCGGTGTCCACCCGAGAACGTCCATCGCCTTGCGCGAGGAAATTCCGGAGGCATCCACCCGATCGAGAGCACGGAGTTCGATCTTGTCGCCGTAGTACTGCTGGAGAATGGCGGCGAAATCGTGCCCTCCGACATTGTCCGGCGAGGCGATGTAGAAGACCTCGTGCCCGGGCAGGTCCGATTCCGCGGCCAGCACGATCGCATCGGCTAGATCATAGGCATCGATGTAACTCCAGAGATTGGGGCTGACGACGGCGGCGTCACGGATCTGCGGTCCGAGATTCTGCTCGTAGTTGCCCTCGTACTGGACCCAGCTGGGCCGTAGGGAGATGCAGCGGATGTCCGAACGCTGGACAGCCGCGTCCATCAGTTGCTCGCCGAACAGTTTGGAGAGCGCGTAGGGATCCTGGGGACGCGCGGGATGCAACTCGTCGACGGGGGCGTAGTCGGGCAGGAAGTCGCGCTCGGGGAAGAAGAAGCCGGGAACGGTCTCGGAGGAGATGTTGACGAAACGTGTGACGCCGAAACGGACTGCCGCTTCCAGCACGTTGAAGCAGGCCATCAGATTGGTCCGGAACACGACCTGGGCCGGGTTGCCGGTCGGCTCCGGGATGGCCGCGGTGTGCACGACCGCGTCGGCTCCGCGGATGACTGCGAACGCCTCTCCGGCATCGGTCAGATCGGCCATCACGTACTTGGCCGATCCGACCTCCGGACGTTCGAACCCCGAACGGGTGAGGTCGGTCGCCAAGACCTCGTGGCCGGCGGCGAGAAGAGCCTTGGTAGCGGCGCGCCCGACTTTGCCGTGCGCTCCGGTGACGACGATTTTCATGACAGTTCCTTCGGGTGTGCGAATGGCAGCCGGCGACGACGCGCCGGCTGTTGCGGATGAGAAGTTCTGGGATCAGTGGAATTCGGTGAAGCTGGTCAGGAAGCGGACGGCTTCCGACCGTTCGGCGTGCCATTGAAATCTTCGGCCTTCATGGCCAGGAGAGAAGCGCTGGGGTTCAGCACGTATCGATCCATGTCGACCTCGGTCTGGCTGAGGTGCTCGCGCATGGCCCGGCCCGCTTTGGTGGCTGTCCCCCGTCGCACCGCCTGGAGAATCCTGGTGTGATCGGCGATGGCGTTCTCCCGCACCGGAGCATAGGACGACGTCTGGTGCCTGGTCAGCTTGAGGATCTGGGAGATGGGATCGAACAGCGAGGCGATCATGCTGTTGTTGGCCGCCTCGATGATGCCCTGATGGAAGGCCATGTCCGCCTCGACGAACTTCACCACGTCGGGAACCGCTGCAGCAGCGCGCATCTGGCCGAGCGTCTCGTCCAGCTGCGCCATGTGCGCGTCCGTGCGTCGCTCTGCGGCCATCTCGGCGACGGCCACCTCGACGACCTTCCTGGCTTCGATCAGCTGGCGGGGAAGGGCCAGCCGGTCGGAGCCATGGGCCGACCGGGCCACGAAGAGCACCGGATCCAACGTCGACCACATCGCCGGCGGGTTGGCGAACGTTCCTCGCCCCTGCTCGACACGAACCACACCCTTGGCCGCGACGGTCTTGATGGCCTCGCGTGCGGTCAGCCGACTGACACCCGACTGTTCGGCCAATTCCGTCTCGCTCGGAAGGGGGACATTTGCCGCGTACCGACCGACGACCACGTCGTTGATGATCTTGTCGGCGAGGCCGTCTGCCAGCGACGGACGCGATGTCATCCTGCCCTCCTTTCCATTGCCAGGAGTATGACATGCCAGTCTGCGTCACCCTTTACCTGCCGCGGCTTCGCTTTTGACGCCAGATGTTGAGGGCCACCGCACCGACGATGATGACGCCGCTGAACACCTGCTGCCAGTAGGCCGAGATGCCGAGGAGGATCAAGCCGTCCTGGATCAGTGCCAGCAGGCAGGTGCCGAGAACCGTCCCGAGAATGCTGCCTTCCCCGCCGAACAGACTTGCTCCACCGATCACCACGGCCCCGATCGCGACCAGCTCGTAGCCGTTGCCGGCGGAGGGCTGGCCGACACTCAGGCGGGCGGTCTCGATCACGGCCTCGAGCCCGGCCAGGCCGGCTGCGATGGCGAAGATGGCAATCTTCGTCCGGCGCACCCGGATTCCCGAGAGCACGGCTGCCTGTTCGTTCGAGCCGATGAAGAAGACGTTGCGACCGAAGCGGGTTCTGGCCAGGACCAGGTGCGCCAGCACCGCGACACCAGCGGCGATCCAGACCGGAATGGGTATTCCGGCCAGCGACCCCTGCCCGAGTACCAGGAAACCGTCGGGGAATCCGCTGATCGTCTGGCCCTGGGTGATCCCGAGGGCGAGTCCCCTTGCCACCGCCAGCATCCCGAGCGTCACGACAAAAGGTGGGATCGATGTCAGGCCGACCAGCAGACCGTTGACGAGACCGACGACCACACCGCAGGCCACCGCCAGCAGTGCCGCAACGATGGTCGGCAGGTTCAGGTTCACCATGAACTCGCCGGTCATGATGCTGACCAGCGCCACCGTCGACCCCACCGAGAGATCGATGCCACCGGCCAGGATGACGAAGGTCATGCCGACGGCGATGATCAGCGACAGGGACGCCTGGCGGGCCACGACGATCAGGTTGTCGGTGGTGAGGAAGTACGGTGACCGCCAGGTCAGGAACAACACCACCAGGATCAGGACGCCGGCCAGTCCGGCCTCCCGCGCGGCGAGCACCGATCTCACCCTGTCCATCGCGCTGCGGCGGTCAGGGCCCTCCGCTTCGCCCTTCTGCACTTCCGTCGAGAGCGTATCGGTCATCGTTCCATCTCCGAGTTTTCCGTCTGCGAATCATGAACACCGGTGGCGAGTGCCATCACCTGCTCCTCGTCGGCCAGTCGGCCATCGAGCTCCCCCACGAGGCGGCCCTCGCACATCACGAGCACGCGATCCGCCAGTCCCAGCACCTCCGGCAGTTCGGAGGAGATCATCACCACTGCCACCCCGGTGGCCGCGATCTCCCTGACGAGACGGTAGATCTCGGCCTTCGCGCCCACATCGACGCCACGCGTGGGTTCGTCGAGCAGGAGCACCTTCGGCCGCATGGCCAACCATCGGGCGAGCACCGCCTTCTGCTGGTTGCCGCCACTCAAGGTGCCGACGGTTGTCTCGACGGAGGGCGCCTTCACCCGCAGGTCGCCCGCCATCCGAACGGCCAGCTTGCGATCGCGACCCCGCCCGACGACGCCCAGGCGGCACAGATCGCCCAGGCACGCGGACGTGATGTTGGTGCGGATCGGTAGCCCGAGGAACAGACCCTCGCGCTTGCGGTCCTCGGGGACGTAGGCGATACCGGCGGCCATGGCTTCGCGAGGATTGCGCAGGCGTAGCTGCTTTCCATCGACGCGCACCGTTCCGCTGGTGGTGCGACCCATGCCGAACACCGCCATCGCCGTTTCCGTCCGACCGGCACCCACCAGACCTGCCATCCCGAGGATCTCGCCGGCTGCCACCTGGAAGCTGACGTCGCGTACCCGTGGGCCGGCGTTCAGACCCTCGACCTCCAGCACGGGAGCCGCCGGGGTCGTCGGCACCGCCGGACGCTGTCCGTACATGTCGACGAGATCCCGGCCGACCATCATCTTCACCACTTCCCCGGGGGTGACCTCGGAGACCTGTCGGACCCCGACGAGGGCACCGTCCCGCATGATCGTGATCGCATCCGCTACCGCGAAGATCTCCCGCATGCGGTGGGAGACATAGACAATGCTCACGCCACGCGCCCTGAGCCGACGGACCAGGTCCAGCAGGGTCTCGACCTCGTCCTCAGTCAGGGACGAGGTCGGTTCGTCCATCACGATGAGTCGAGCATTCATCGACAGGGCTTTCGCGATCTCGACCATCTGCCGGCGGGCCACGTTCAGCCGTCCGACCTGATCCGTGGGCCGGGCATCGATCTTGAGCTCCGCCAACAACTTGGCCGTCGCGTCGTGCATGGCGTGGAAGTTCACGCCTCGTCCGGGCCGGGTCGGCTCCCGCCCGGCGAAGACGTTCTCCGAGATGCTCAGGTGCTCGGCCAGCATCAGTTCCTGGTAGATCACCGCGATGCCGGCCGCCTGGGAATCACGCGGGGACCTGATGTTCATTGCTGTGCCGTCGATCTCGATGATGCCGGCCTCGGCGGTGGCAGCCCCGGCCAGCACCTTGAGCAGCGTGCTCTTGCCGGCGCCGTTCTCCCCCACCAGCGCCATGACCTGCCCGGGATCGACCCGGAGGTCGACCCCGCGCAACGCCTTGACACCCGGATAGTTCTTGACGATGCCCCGCATGAGGATCAACGGCTGCGTCATCCTGTCCTGCCTTTCTCGATCGAGTGCCAACGCCACCCACCGACCGGATCAGACCCGGCCTGCCCGGATCAGATCCGGTTCAGATCCGGTTCATCCGGATCAGTTCCGGATCAGTTCCGGCTCGGTCAGTGGGGGGCCGAGCTCTGGAAGGAGTCGAGAGAGGCCGGCGTGACCGTGACGACACCGGTGTCCTGGTTGAAGTCGGCCGGCAGCTTGGACTTCTTGGTGTTCAGGTCGACGAGGATCTGCAGCGCGCTGGCCGTCATCCCGTAGGGCTTCTGGGAGATGAGCGCGTCGACGCAACCGCCCTTCATCCCGGCGATTCCCTGTGGCACCACGTCGAATCCGACCGCCTTGATCTTCCCGCACTTGCCGGCCGCCTTGAGCGCACCGGCGATACCCGGCAGGTCGGAACCGCCGATGCCGGCCATGCCCGTCAGGTCCGGATGGGCCTGCAGGATCGTTTCGGCCTTGCCCTGGGCGTCGGCGATCGATTCGCCGGATTCCTCGGTGGCGACGATCGAGATGCCGGGGTACTTGGCCAGGCCGGTCTTGAGGCCGGTCAGCCGCTGGTTCAGGTTGGTGGCGCTCAGGGATCCGATGACGACGGCGACCTTCCCCTTGCCGCCCATGGCTTTCGCGAGCGCCTCGGCCTGGCTCTCGCCGGCCTTGACGTTGTCGGTGCCGATGTAGCCCTGGACCTGGCTGCCCGGAACCGGGCCGTCCCAGGCGATGACCGGGATGCCGGCGGCCCTGGCCTCGGCGATGATGTCCTTGACGCTCGCCGGGTCGTTGGGGGAGATCGCGATCCCCGCAGGCTTGGTCGCCAGGATCGACTCGAAGATGGCAACCTGCTTGCCGGCGTCATCCGTGTCCGGCCCGAGGAACTGAGCCTTGACCCCCAGCTTGGTCGCCTCGGCCTCCATGCCCTTTCGGGCGTCGACCCAGTACGGGTTGTTCAGCGACTTGGGCAGGAACACGTAGCTGCCCGTGGCCACCGACGCGGCTGCAGCAGCAGGCTGCCCCGCACCCGAGACGGCAGGGCCGCCGGCCGCAACGGTGCTGGACGCACCGGTGCTGCATCCGGCCAGTGCAACGGCGGCGAGCATGCAGATGCCACCCAGAACAGTTTTACGCATGGGAATTCTCCAGTTCTCTTCAGGGGGTTCGAAACGGAGGAGTCGAGATCAATCCGTAGATCTTCGACGAGGTGGGGCCAGGAATGGATGGCACTTCGTGCCGGGATTCATTGCCGATGTGCGGCGCAGAAACGATGCAGTGGGTGTCAGTTCATCGGAGAACCGTGGTGCGAGACCTCCCGCACGATCCGGGCCAGATTCTCCACTCCGGAACGCGGGCTGGACAGGACCGGAAGACCGGTCTCGGCCTCGAGCCGCTCGACCAGACGGTTCATCGACGCCTGCGCCAGCACGATCACGTCGACTTCCCCGGCGAGCTCGGCTGCTTGGTCGGCGATCATCTGGTCGTGGGCGACCCGATCGCCGGCCATGAGCACATCGAACGCGCCGGGGCACAGCCGCTGGACGATGTGTGGGGATCTGCCGGAACCCGCCGCCACCGACGCGATCAGGTCACTCGTGGGGCCGAGCGTCGTCGGGACGGTGGCCAGCACCCCGATGCGGTCCGATCTGGCCGCGATGGTCGCCATCGCCTGATCGATCTTGACGACTGGAACGCCCACTGCCCGTTGCGCCGCATCCAATGTGGGGCCCAGCGACGAGCAGGCCGAGAAGATGACATCGGCTCCGGCGGCTTCGGCAGCCTGCGCCAGATGCACCATTCGAAGCTCGCTCCGCTCGGAGATTCCCTGCTCGCGCACGACGGTCGCCAGCACGTCGGAATCGACGAAGTGGAGGAGTTCGGCGCCCGGGATCAGCTCGGAGATCAGGTCCGTGATCACCGGCTCCACGGTCACGAACACGAAGCTCGTGTGAAGCACTGCCACCTTCGCCATAACTCTCCTTCGATCGACATTGATCCACCCATCAGATGACTTCCTCTGATGTCTTAGGACTATGAACATCGGTCAGGCAGTTGTCAAGACACTCTTCCGGCTTGTTGACGAGCTCCCTCCAGGAACTTCGGTGAATCGTCAGGTGCGCCCGCGGACTACCCGATTCAACGGCGGCGAAACATCGGATTCCAGCCGGACTGCAGGGAGAATTTGCATAGTTCTATGGCGTCCCGGCAGCTGTGCGAATGGCACTGACGCGTATGTATTGTGGCCACTGGACCGGCGCGTTCGACGCTCGCTCCCGATATGCGTCTCAACCCGACCACCGTGCCGGCCGGCCCCATCCGTCCCGGAATCACACATTCGGCAACGCTCCCCGACGCCCTCTTCCAGACGAGGACCCCCATGACGGCTCACCCGCACGACGCAGCCCCGCCGGCCGCGGTCGGCGTTCTGTCCTTCGAGGCATCGACCGCCGATCTGCCTCGACCATGGCGGGTCGATCCAGCCACCATGGCCGAGTCCGCTGCGGCAGGAAGGCGTCTCGTGGTGCTGGACGACGACCCGACCGGCACCCAGACGATCTCGGATCTTCCGGTGTTGACCGGCTGGTCGGTCGAGGATCTGCGCTGGGCCCTGCAACAGCCCACCAACGCCTTCTTCATCCTCACGAATACCCGCAGCCTGTCGCCCGACGACGCGGCCGAGCGGAATCGGCAGATCGTGCGCGCACTGGCCGAGGCTTCCGCCCTCGAGGGGGTCCAGTACGTCGTCGCGAGTCGGGGCGACTCGACGCTCCGCGGACACTACCCACTCGAAACAGACGTACTGGCAGAGGAACTCGACAACGTGCAGGTCACGGTCGACGGGGTGGTCATCGTTCCGGCCTACATCGAGCCGGGCCGGCTCACGGTCGATTCGGTGCACTGGATGCGCACCGAGGAGGGCATGATCCCGGTGGGGGACAGTGAATTCGCCCGGGACAGCAGCTTCGGGTACCAGCACTCCAACCTGCGGGATTGGGTGCAGGAGATGACCGCAGATCGGTTCCGCGCCGACCAGGTTCTCGCGATCACCCTGACGGACCTGCGAAGCGGCGGGCCTGACGCTGTCCAGACCATGGTCAGCTCCCTGCGCCACGGAGCGCCTGCAGTCGTCGACGCCATGGTCGACGACGACCTCCAGGTGCTGGCCATCGCCCTGATCAGGGCAGAGGCCGAGGGCAGGAACTTCCTCTATCGGACGGGGCCGTCGTTCGTCCGCGCGCGCAGCGGCCAGGTGGCCCTGCCGCCGGTCGACGTCGATCGCCTGCGACAGATCTTTGCCCGCACCGGAACGCCGGCTGACGACTCCCGCATCTCGAGTCGGCAGGGGGTCGTCGTGGTCGGCTCGCACGTCGGTCTCACCTCACGGCAGCTCGATCAGCTCCGGCTCGCGGGACACATCACCGAACTGGAGCTCGATGTGCCCACCCTGCTCGATCCGGACCGACGGGACGCACACGTCGGTGCGGTCACCAGATCAGCCGTGGAATTGTTGTCCGACGCCGGGGCCACCGCCGACGTGGTCATCAGAACCAGTCGCGCTCTCGTCACGGGGGCCGACGCCCACAACAGCCTGGCGATCGCACGCGCCGTGAGCGACGCGCTGGTCGGAACCGTCCGGGACATCGTCGCTTCCGTCCGGCCGGCTTTCGTCGTGGCCAAGGGTGGCATCACCTCGTCCGACACGGCCACCGAGGGACTCTCGATCAAGCGCGCCTGGGCACGCGGAACCCTGCTGCCCGGCATCGTCTCGCTCTGGGAACCGGTGGCCGGGCCGGCGCAGGGAATCCCGTACGTCGTTTTCGCCGGGAACGTCGGCGACGACCAGGCACTGGCGGACGTCGTCGCGATCCTCCGCGCCCTGTGAAACGGTTCTCCGCCCTGTGAAACGGTTCTCCACTGAAGCGGCCGGCCGCGGCCGCTCAGCCGATCAGCTTGGCCGCGGCCGAACGCTGCAGCTTGCCGGACGGCGTCTTGGGCAGGGAGCCGACGGCGAGCACGGAGACCAGGGCCGGACGGACGCCGATGGCCGCCGTCACCGCGGAGCGAATCTGACTCGAGATGCGTTCCACCGCCGCAGGATCAGCTGCCTCCCGTGATTCGACGCCGACCGCGAACGACTCCCGGCGGCCGTCCTCCAGCCAGCGCACGGCGACGGCGTTGCCGGCCCGCACACCCTCGATCTGCTCGGCGACCCGCTCGATGTCCGTTGGGTAGATGTTGCGGCCGCCCATGATGATGACGTCCTTGACCCGGCCGCAGACGACGACCTCACCATCGACCAGGTACCCGAGATCGCCCGTGTCGAGCCATCCTTCGTCGTCGCGGGTGGGTTTCGGGCCGTCGACGGTCAGATAGAGCTCGGTGATCGACGCACCCCGGACGTGCAGGACGCCGACACCCCGGTCGCCGAGCCGTTCACCGGCCTCGCCGACCGCGACGCAGGTGATGCCGGGCAGCGGCGGCCCCAGCACCGGGAACGAGCGTGAACCCGGCTCGTCGTCGGCGACCGGCGCCGCCCGATGGCCGTTCTCCAGGGCGTCGGCGTCGATGGTATCGATCCGCAGCGGCGTCCCCCAGGGGTGGAAGGACACCCCGAGGGTTGCCTCCGCCATCCCGTAGGCACAGACCACCGCAGTGGCCCGCAGACCGAACGGGGCGCCGGCAGCGAGGAATCCACGGACCGCCCTGACGTCGATCGGCTCTGCCCCGTTGAGTGCGAACCGCAGCGTGGACAGGTCCAGATCGGTGGCCCGCCCCAGCACCCGTGCCGTCAGCGCGTAGGCGAAGTTCGGTGCGGCCGTGACGGTTCCGCCGTAGCGGCTGATCAGCTCGGCCCACAGCAGTGGACTGGCCAGGAAATCCGCCGGGGTGACGGTGACCAACTCGATCCCCCGGCACATCGGCAGCGTCAGGAATCCGACCATGCCCATGTCGTGGAACAGCGGCAGCCACGAGACCATCACGTCCTCACCGGCACGCAGATGCGCTGCAGCGCACATGGCTCCGATGTTGGCCCACAGATTCCCGTGGGTGATGCGCACTGCCTTGGGGGTCGCAGTGGAGCCGGAGGTGAGTTGCAGCAGAGCGGGATCGGCGTCTCCCCGATCGACTGCCGGAGCCTGCGACGGGTCGCCCCCGGCAAGTTCTGCGACGGTCACCGCGCCGATGCCGGTGCCGTCCAGCAGGGGCGCCAGCTCCAGGAAGGGTTCACCGACGATGACCAGGCTCGCCCCGATCACCCGCAGGGTGGTCATCGTCTCGGCGGCGTAGTGGTCCAGCCGGGTACGAGCGGTCGGCTGGTGCAGCATGGTGACCGAGCCACCGGCCAGCCACACGGCCTGGGCTGCGGGAGCAACTTCGGCCGGCGTGCCGGCGAGCACCGCGACGGCCTGCCCCGGCACCAGGCCCCGCGCGGCCAGCACCGCGGACCCGGCGAGAGCGGTCCGATGGATGTCGGACCATCGCGTACGGACGACGGTGCGCGGTTCACCGGTGGTCATTCCGGCATCTCCCTGCGCAGCGCTGCGCAGGGCGTCGACGAAGGCGCTCATGCCTAGAGAATCTCACGTCACCGGGGGTCTACGGTCGTCCTGGCTGGCACCATCGCCCCGACAGGAGAACCGGCACCCATGACCAGTTCCAATCCCCCCCGTCCCGTCGTCGTGCTCGGCTCGGTGAACATGGACCTCGTCACCACCACCGATCGCCTTCCATTGCCCGGAGAGACGTTGCTGGGCAACAGCTTCGACACGGTCCCCGGCGGGAAGGGTGGGAACCAGGCGATCGCAGCGGCCAAGGCCGGCGGGGACGTCCTGTTCATCGGCGCGGTCGGGCGGGACGACTTCGGCCGTCGCATCGAGCGAGCCCTGAGCAGTGGCGGAGTCTCCGTGCAGCAGCTGCGCCGGGTCGCGGGCCCGAGCGGGGTGGCCACCATCATGGTCGATGCGAATGCGGAGAACACGATCATCGTCGTGCCCGGCGCGAACGGCACGGTCCACGGGCTGACCGACAGCGACCGCGAGGTGATCCACGCCGCCGGCATGCTCGTCTGCCAGTTGGAGATCCCGCTCGCCGGTGTCGTCTCGGCCGTCGGCGTCGCCGCGGCCTCCGGGGTGGCCGTCCTTCTCAACCCATCCCCGGCCAGGGAACTGCCGGCCGAACTCCTGGCCGGCGTCACCCTGCTGGTGCTGAACGAGGGCGAGGCGGCCGCCATCGGCAGAGCGACGGCGGACACCGTGCCTCATGTCGTCACCACGCTCGGCGCGGACGGCGCCCGCTACCGGGGGCCGGACGCCGAGTTCCACGTATTGGCGCCGAAGGTCGACGCGGTCGACACCACCGGCGCGGGTGACGCCTTCACCGGAGCCCTCGCGGTGGCCTGGACTGCCGGAGCGGGTCCGCTGGAGGCCGTCCGCCGGGCCTGCGCGGCCGGCGCCCTGGCCACCACCCGACCGGGCGCCAGCAGTTCCTCGCCGACCGCCGAGGAGATCGACCACCTGGTCGCGGCCACCTACGGTCGCTGACCGGGGAACCCACCGGGCACCGACCGACCCGACACCGACCGGGCGGCCGGGTCCACTCACCCATCCGGAGGTAAACCTGCGCAAAACACCCACCATTGCCGTGTCCGGCTGTCCCGGACCAAGATCGAGTTCTAACCTCCTCTCCAGCACCGCAAGGATGCGGTGCCTGCCGGAGGCGAGCCATGACGCGACCACCCACACCTCACCCGCCCACCACCCACCCCGACGGGCGTGGACCCAGCGCACTGATCTGGCGGTGGTGGAACCTGCTGCTGCTCCTGCCGTTGCTGATGCTGATCACGCCCTGGTTCAACCAGGACAGGCCGCGCGTCCTCGGGCTCCCGTTCTTCTACTGGTACCAGCTCGCGTTCGTGTTCGTCGGGGTGGCCTGCGTCTGGATCGTCTACGCCGCGACCCGGAAGGCACCGTCGACGCGCCCGAAGCCCGCGGCATCCTCCCCCGACGATCCGGCCACCGGCCGTCCCGATGACGGGGCCCGCCGATGACCGGCCACTGGACGGAGTTCACCGTCTTCGTCGTGCTGTTCTTAGGCGTCGCGGTGATGGGCTTCCTGGCCAGCCGGTGGAAGGCCGGGGACACCATGGACCACCTGGACGAATGGGGTCTTGGCGGCCGGAAGTTCGGCGGCTGGATCACCTGGTTCCTGGTCGGCGGCGATCTCTACACCGCCTACACCTTCGTCGCGGTGCCCGCCCTGGTGTTCGGCGCCGGCGCGCTCGGCTTCTACGCACTGCCCTACACCGTCGTGCTCTACCCGATCGTCTTCCTGCCGGTGCTCCGGCTGTGGTCGGTCTCCCGGGCGAAGGGCTACGTGACCCCGGCCGACTTCGTGCGTGGTCGCTACGGCTCGCCGACGCTGGCGCTGCTCATCGCGATCACCGGCATCGTCGCCACCATGCCCTACATCGCCCTGCAGCTCGTCGGGCTGGAATCGGTGCTGCGGACCATGGGCATCAACAGCCATGGGATCGTCGGACACCTCCCGCTGTTCATCGCGTTCCTGGTACTCGCTCTCTACACCTTCCAGTCCGGGCTCCGGGCGCCGGCGCTGATCGCCTTCGTCAAGGACGGCCTGATCTACCTGGTCATCATCGTCGCGGTGATCTACCTGCCCTCGAAACTGGGTGGCTGGGGCCACATCTTCGATACGGCGGCCAAGAAGTTCGCCGCCACCCCGAGCAAGACCGACGGCATTCTGCTGACCGGCAACAATCAGTTGCAGTACGCGACCCTGGCCCTGGGCTCGGCGCTCGCCCTGTTCCTCTATCCGCACTCGGCGACCGGGATCCTGGCCTCGCGTGGACGCAACGTGATCAAGAAGAACATGATCGCGCTGCCCGCCTACTCGTTCCTGCTGGGCCTGCTGGCCCTGCTCGGCTACGTCGCGATCGCCGCCGGCACCAAGCCGATCTTCAACAACGCCACCGGCAAGGCCGACACCAACACCATCGTGCCGGCCCTGTTCCAGAGCCAGTTCAGCGGCTGGTTCGCCGGGATTGCCTTCGCCGCCATCGGTATCGGCGCCCTGGTCCCCGCGGCGATCATGTCCATCGCGGCCGCCAACCTGTGGACCCGGAACATCTACAAGGAGTACATCAACCGCGGCGCCAGCTCGAAACAGGAGGCCAAGCAGGCGAAGTGGGCGTCACTGGTGGTGAAGTTCGGCGCGGTGGCCTTCATCTTCTTCATCGATCCGCAGTTCTCCATCGACCTGCAGCTGATCGGCGGGGTGATCATCCTGCAGACGCTGCCCGCGGTGGCGATCGCGCTCTACACCCGGTGGCAGCACTCATCGGCGCTCATCGCCGGCTGGGCGGTCGGCATGGCCTGGGGGCTGTACCTGCTGTACACGATCCCCAACCCGGCCAATGGCAAGCTGCACTTCGGCGGCTCCGCGCTGCAGCTCGGACAGCTGTCCCTGTTCGGCTGGCACCCATTCGGCGGCTCCGCCTTCCAGATCTACGTGGGTGTGGTCGCTCTGGCCGCCAACCTCGTCGTCGTGGTGGTGGTCACGCTGGTGTTGCGAGCGCTCAAGATCAAGGACGGCGAGGACGACACCGTCGGTGCCGACTACCACGTCGACGAGGGTGACGCCGGCCTGCGGAAGGTGGCGGCCGACTGATGTCGGCCGCCGACGGTCGGCGCATCCGGTCTATCCAGATGCGCGACAACAAGGCACGATGACACCGTGACGTACAGCGCTGTACATGATCTGTTCATCGACGAACGCGAGATCAGGGTCTACTCCAACGGCACCGGCAAGCCGGTGCTGATGTTCCACGACCTCGGGGCGTCGGCCGCGACCTTCGAGCATCTGACGACACCGCTGGTGCGGGCCGCCCGCGAACTGGTGGCGGTCGACCTGCCGGGCTGCGGCCGGAGCGACCCGGTGCCCGGGGAGGGCCTCGATGCGTTCGTCGACCACCTGTCGCAGATCTTCCCCAGCCTCGGCAGCGACCCGATCGACCTGCTGGGCCACGGGTTCGGCGGGTATCTGGCCGCCACCCTGGCAGCGTCGCGTCCGCATCTCGTCCGACGCCTGATCCTGTCCGAGCCGACGGCACCACCGCGGTCGGGTCCGCCTGCGAGCGCCCGGATGTCACCGGGCATGGCGTTGTCGGGAGCGGTGACGACCCTGCGCCGGGGGAAGCTCCGGCAGAACCTGCAGGGGTTCTCCCGGGCCAAATCGGTGCTGGACCAGCTCGCCAAGGCCGATCCGCAGTGGTGGGAGTCGTTGTCGGACATCACGGCACCGACGCTGGTGTTGTGCAGCGGCGCCGCCGAGGTCGGCGAGCGGGCGATCTTCGACCTGATCGCGGCCGCCATCCCGGACGCCATCCGCGCGACGGTGCCCGGCGCGAAGAAGCCGCACACCTCGTCGCCGATCGACTTCGCGGCCCAGATCCTGGACTTCGTCTCCGGCTGAGAAGCTCTCGCCTGACGACGGTCTCACCCCGCCCCGGGACGGACAGTTCGCCCAGGGTTCAGCCCTCGAGCGCCTCGGCCGCGGCCATCCAGCCGGTTTCGGCCTCGTCCTTCTCCCCGTCGATCACCTTGAGCTGCGCCTGCAGGTCGGCAGCGGCGGCGTAGTCCGCCGCCACGCTCGTCAGCCGGGTGTGCAGGTCCTTCTCCTTGCGCAGCAGGGCTTCCATCTTCTTTTCCCACCGCTGCAGGTCCTTGCGGAGCGCCCGGGTGGCGGCAGCGTCCAACGCCACCACGGAGCCGTTGCCCGACGCGCCGGACCCCGGCGAACCCGCCACCGCGGACCCACCCGCGACGGAGCCGACCTCAGCAGCGGCACGGCGGCGCAGGTACTCGGAGATCCCACCCGGCAGGTGGGTGACCTTTCCGTCGCCCAGCAGCGCGACCACATCGTCGGTCACCCGCTCGATCAGGTACCGGTCGTGACTGACCACGATCAGCGTGCCCGGCCAGGAGTCCAGCAGATCCTCCAGCGACGCGAGGGTGTCGGTGTCGAGGTCGTTGGTGGGTTCGTCGAGGATCAGGACGTTGGGCTCGGCCATCAGGATGCGCAGCAGCTGGAGCCGCCGCCGCTCACCACCGGACAGCTGGGCGACCCTGGTCCACTGGTGCTGGTTGGTGAATCCGAAACGCTCGGCGAGCTGCCCGGCCGAGATGTCCTTGCCTCCGAGGTTGACGGTGCCGGCGATCTCGGTGACCGCTTCCAGCAGGCGTAGTTCGGCGGGGAGTTCGACCACGTCCTGCGAGAGATAGCCGATGGCAGCAGTTTTCCCGGTCTTCACCTGCCCGCTCGTGACTTCGCGGTCGCCGACGAGCACCCGCAACAACGTCGACTTCCCGGAGCCGTTGATCCCGACCAGACCGATCCGATCGCCCGGACCGATCCGCCAGGTGACGTCGTCCAGCAGCACCCGGTCGCCGGACGGGGTGGGGACGGTGGCCGTCACACCTTCGAGATCGATGACGTCCTTGCCCAGGCGCTTGCGGGCAAAGCTGTGCAGCTCCACGGTGTTCCGCGGTTCGGGGACGTCGGCGATAAGGGCCTCGGCGGCTTCGATGCGGTAGCGGGGCTTGGAGGTTCGGGCCGGCGCACCGCGTCGCAGCCAGGCCAGTTCCTTGCGGGCCAGGTTCTTCCGGGTCTCCTCCGCCGCCCGGTCCAGGCGGAACCGCTCGGCACGGGCGAAAACCCAGTCGGAGTAACCACCCTCGCGGATCTGCACGCCGCCGTCGACCACTTCCCAGGTGGTGTCGGCCACCGCATCGAGGAACCAGCGATCATGGGTGACGGCGACGAGGGCCGACCGGCGGGCCAGCAGATGGTCGGCCAGCCAGGCGACACCCTCGATGTCGAGATGGTTGGTCGGTTCGTCCAGGATCAGCAGGTCGGCGTCGGTGACGAGCGCGGCAGCCAGTGCGACCCGGCGTCGCTCACCGCCGGAAAGGTTGTCCACCAACGTTTCCAGACCGATACCGGCCAGCCCGAGACCGTCCAGGATGGCACGGACCGACGAGTCGGAAGCCCAGCCGTGATCACCTTCGCCGAAGGTGTGCAGCACGATGTCCCGGACGCTGGCCCCCGGCTCGAGGCGGTCGGACTGGGTGACCACCTCGATGGTGACGCCGCGGAGAGTGGAGACGCGGCCGGTATCCGGCGGCACCAGACCGGCCAGCACCGTCAGGAGCGTGGTCTTGCCGGAGCCGTTGAGGCCGAGCACCCCGATCCGGTCGCCGGTCTGGACGCCCAGCGACACGTCCGACAGGACTGCGCGGACGCCGTGGACGACGGTGGCTGATTCGAGATTGACGAGATTGGCCATCTTGGTGCAACTGCTCCTTGCGTGGTGACGGGGCGGCGTGTTCGACCCCGGTTCTTGAAAACGATGCTGGCGGTGGAAATAGTCCTGGTGGACACCGGGCGTCAGGCGATGATCCTGGCTCCCGGCGCCGGCCCGGCGGCGATCTTGACGCTGCGGCAGGTCCCGGAACCGGCGACCTCCGCCGCGACCGCGGCGGCCGCCACCGGGTCGTCGCACAGCAGGGCGATCGTCGGCCCGGAACCGGACACCAGCCCGCCGAGTGCACCAGCGGCCACACCGGCGCGCAGGGTACGACGCAGGCCGGGTTGCAGCGAGATCGCGGCGGCCTGCAGATCGTTGCCCAACATCGCAGCCACCTTCGTCGGGTCGCCCGAGCTCAGCGCGGCCAGCATGTCCTGGACCTCGCCGACCCGCGGTGGGTCACCGGCCGCCCGTAGACGGTCCAGCTCGCCGAAGACGGCCGGGGTGGACAGCCCGGAGTCCGAGATCGCCAGCACCCAGTGCAGCGGAGTGCGGGCCAGCACCGGGGAGAGCCGCTCACCACGACCGGTCCCGATGGCGGTGCCGCCGGCCAACGCGAACGGCACGTCCGAGCCGAGTTCGGCCGCGTACTCGGAAAGCTGGTCACGGCTCAGTTCCAGTCCCCACAGTGCGGCGCACCCGACGAGAGCAGCTGCGGCATCGGCACTTCCGCCCGCCATCCCACCGGCCACCGGGATCTGCTTGAGGATGTCGATCGCGACCGGCGAACCCTGGCGGGTGCGTTTGGCCAGCAGCCGGGCCGCTGCCCCGGCCAGATTCTTGGCGCCAGGCGGAACCCCGGCGAGACCGGTGGACCGCACGGTATTCCGCGGAGCGGCGGAGAGGGTCAGCTCGTCCACCAGGTCGACGGCGTGGAAGACGGTGACCAGATCGTGGTAGCCGTCCTCACGCAGATCACCGACCGAGAGGAACAGGTTGATCTTGCCCGGCACCCGGACCCGGACCGGCCCGACCGGTCGCCTCGTCACGTGCGCGCCTGGTCGGGCTGGTCGGCCGCATCGGGCTGCTGGTCGGCCTGGTCGGGCTGCTGGTCGGCCTGGTCGGGCTGCTGACCCCCCTGGTCGGGCTGCTGGTCGGCCTGGTCCGGCTGCTGGTCGGCCTGGTCGGCAGCGTGTCGGGCGTCGGCGATCCGGGCGAAGGCGTCGATGTCGAGCATCTCGCCGCGCAGACCCGGGTCCACGTCGGCCGCCCGCAACAGCTCCTCCGCGCGCACCGGCGAACCGGCCCAGCCCGACAATGCTGCACGTAATGTCTTGCGGCGCTGGGCGAATGCCGCGTCGATCACCGCGAACACGGCCTTGCGGTCGCCGACCCGCGGGGTGTCGTGACGGTCGAGGGCCACCAGCGCGGAGTCGACCCCCGGCACCGGCCAGAACACCGAGCGGGCAACGGCTCCGGCCCGTTTTGCGGTGCCGTACCAGGCGGCCTTGGCACTGGGCGAGCCGTAGGTGCGCGAGCCCGGCGGAGCGGCCAGCCGGTCCGCCACCTCGGCCTGGACCATCACCATCACCCGCCGCAGGGACGGGAGCTCGGCCAGTAGGTGCAGCAGCACGGGGACCGAGATGTTGTAGGGCAGGTTGGCCACCAGCGCAGAAGGTGAGCCCGGTATGTCGGCCCCCGAGAGCGCCATGGCGTCGGCGGTGATGACGGTGAGGTCGGCGGTCCGGCTCGGCGCGTGAGCTGCCACCGTGACCGGCAGCAGCCCGGCCAACCGCGGATCGATCTCGACGGCGGTGACGGTGGCCGAGGTCTCCAGCAGGGCCAGCGTCAGCGATCCAAGGCCGGGCCCGATCTCCAGGACATGACCCGACGGATCCAGTTTCGCGGCAGAAGCGATGCGCCGCACGGTATTTGCGTCGTGGACGAAGTTCTGCCCGAGGGTCTTGGTCGGACGCAGATCCAGCTCCGCGGCGAGCCGCCGGATCTCGATCGCGCCCAGCAAGGTCACCTCGGGTGGACGGGACCTACTGTCCCCTACGGCTGGCTGCCCCAACCCCGAACGAGGATCGTCATCACGCACGCCAACCATCCTGACACGGCGAACGCCTTGCGCCCGACCGTTAGCTCATCCTGCTTTCATCCGAGGCCGTAGGAGTTACTTGACATGGAGAAGAAATGCCCGTTGGCCGCGTTCCGGCACGTAAGCCCCGTTTCACGGCTCTCGCAGGTGTAGCTGCCCTCGGTGAGGCTGTACCCGTAGGCCAACACCGAGCCACCCAGACCATCTGAGCTGCGACACCCCAAGGTACCCGAGCCCGCATCGCTGAGGTCGAAGACTGATCCCCAGTTCGACTTGCAACTCTGCCCTGGAGGCATCGGTGGTACAGCGTACGAGTGGTCCGCAATCCCACACCGCGCTCCGTTGGGAGCAAGACCACACTGGATTCCGCCCGGTGAACTAAAGGTCACGTAAGTACCCTTTTCACCAAACGTGGATGCCCCTAGCGGGATGACTTGCGAGAACGTCTCGAGGGCGATGCCTAAAGTTGGCTGAACCGGCGTAACGAATGTCGTCAGCACGGAGGGTTGCCCCACCGTTTCAGTGACTACCACAAGGGTCTGGGTCTGAGTGCGGGTCTGAACGGGCAGCGGGCCGGGAACCGACGTCACGATAACCGTTCTCGGCACAATCTTGATCGACGTTGACGTCTTAACGCGTGCGATCGACGACTTCGCCACGGAGGCAGGGCGCGGACTGGCGGGAGCCACCTCGGAAGCGGTCTGCGCAACGGAGCTCACTAACGAGCTGGCCGGCGCAGACGAGACGGCGGGCGCAGACGAGACGGCGGGCGCAGGAAGAGCCGTCTGATCGGCGCTCTTGCTCTTCTTCGATATCACCACTACAGCGGCGACAAGAACTGCCACGACAGCCAGCGCCACCGCCCCACCTATCAACCAACCCTTCGACCGAGAGCGTTGCGGTGGCATCTCCATCCGCATCATCGGGATGACGCCAGTACTCTTGGAAGCTGAGAGAGTCTGGCGCTGATCCCGGATGTCCGCTCCGCAGCGGCTGCAGAAGGCCCCAGTCTCCCCCGTTGAACCGCAGTTTGTGCAGTCTTTCATGTCATGCACCCCCCTTTCTGGATCTAGCACCGCCAACACAGGTCACTCTCGGACTCAGCCAGATGATACAGCCGCACTCACAACTGGTTCAGATCCCCGCGGCTACGAATTCGCTGGCTTCTGGGCCGAGAACTCAGCTCCTCCGCCGAAGCTGCTGGGACAGCACGAGTGACGCCAGCACAGCCAGCAGGAGTGTCCCACATCCCAGTACGCCGACAGCAGTCCAGAAGTGAGTCAGATCGTGAGACCAGATTGCGTCCAGACCGGACGGTGAAGGGGACAAGCTATCTGTGCGCGTCGGAACAGCGTTGAGATCGAGCTCGGACCCCAGCGCTGAGGCTGCCCATCGGGTTGGTACGAGGGTACTGACCATCCTCAATACATCGCCGGATGTCCCGGGCGGAAACGGTATTGCCAGCCCGGTCAACACGACCTCCGCAGCGAGGAGACCCATCAGGACGAACACAGCCTGCCGCAGATCCGCAGCGACCGTCGACACGAGCAGTCCGACCGACACCGCCGTGAGCGGCACCAAACACCCCACGATGAGAATTCCGGTCGGGCCCGGCAACAGCGGGCGGTCGGACCCTGGCACAACCAACAAGGTCCCCAGCACGGAGGACAGACCCAGCCAAAGTGCCACTGGCGTGAAGGCCAGCATTCTGGACATCAACACCGCGTAGGCAGAAATGCCCCAGCGTGCTTCTCGAACGAGGACTACGCGGTCAGCGACAATGGACGAAAACGACAACGACATGGAAAAGAACGTCAGGCAGACGATGAGAATCAGGGCTGCCGCACGTGCGCCTCCTGGGCTCTGTCCGACGGAGTAACCATGCGACGCGGCCGAATAGGTCAATGCCACGACAATAATTGGGTAGAGGACCGCGGTCCTGATTATTGATTTCAGGACCGCTCGCTGACGAGCGAACTCCCTCATCAACAACGTGCTGAACTGGCGCCAACTCGATGTCGCGCCAGGCGTCGACGGTACCGATCCGGAAGCTAAGGCCGGCAGGGATGTCAGATTGTCCACTTGACCCACAGCTCTACCCTGCCGCAAGCGATCCATAACAGTCGCGTAATCCTGCGCTCCAAACGCTGTCAAGAGTTCAGACGGAGGTCCAAGAAAGCCGCGGTGGCCGCCAGCTGCCACGGCTAGAACGATATCGGCTTGGTCTAGATTTACCATAGAATGTGTCACCACGACGACCGCGCAGCCGCGTCCAGCGATGTCACGAAGTAGTCTCATCAGATTGCGGTCTAACCCTTCATCCAGGCCGGACGTAGGCTCATCAAGGACCAGCAACATAGGGTCACTGAGCAATTCCATCGCTATCGAAAGCCGCTTCTTCTGGCCCCCGGAGAGCGACCCAGCCGATTTCTCAGCATCCTTTCCCAACTGCACCTGCTCAATGACGTCCTCGACGCGGCGAGCTCTCTCGTCGCTTGGTAGATCAGCGGCAAGTCGCAACCGTGACACCAGCAACAATGACTGTCGAACCCCCAACTCGGCATACAGGTCCGGGTGTTGAGGAACGAAACTCACCAAGTTCATCAACTGATCGCCCGCTTTCGAGAGGTCGATCCCACCCAAAAACAGACGACCCGCAACGACATTCACACCACCCGTGAATGCGCCGCATAATGTAGATTTACCAGCACCAGAAGGGCCAATCACGGCGAGTACCTCATTCGAGCCCAGATCAAAAGATATGTCTCGTGTCGTGGGTTCGTTAGCTGTTCGATATTGTAGAGTCACACCCCTCAGGCGTAGGCGAGCCTCACCAGCCTTGGCACCTCTGGGCATCAGCAGCAATTGACCGACGGGGCTAACTTGGAACGTTCCGTGACCGATCATGAACTGTTCAGTCGGCCCTACACGGGCTTGGAGAACCGGCACACTGCGGACAATCGGGCGGAGGCGCGGCGCAAGGCTCCGGATGTCGAGATACTCGCCGTTCCATCTCAACCGCGCGTGCTGGAGCTCGATATCTACGCCGTCTAGCTGGATCTCAGCCGGACCACCACGCCGACCCACCACGGCGTCGACGCCATTGACCAGATCCCAGGATATCACAGAATCTTCTGGAGCCTTTCGATCACCGCCCCCTGCCGTCATTTTCGAGAGCTCCTTGCTTCTAACTTCACCTATAGGCGGCGAACTCGTAAGCGGGACTAGCATGTCTGCCGCAGCAAGGGTCACTTGCAGGTGTACCCGATGGCTATCGATCGCCACAGTCAGGATAGTGCTGGATCCAGCAGTCAAGGCCGGAAAACTGAACTGCCGAGTGGCGTCGATGAAAACTCCGTCGACCCAGAACCACGCGCGAGGGTGAAGACGTTGTACGACCCAACCGCCCAGGAAGCGAAACCTGAACCAGGGCGTGGGGCCCTCGCGGTCACTGAGCGCGAAGTTGCCCCCCTGGTCGACACCGCCGACGTGTACTCCCGGCTCAAGGTTCCAACTCTGGTCTCCATGGACGACCGACAGACTGTCCTGGATAATCATTGACGCTCCAACATAGTTGTGGTTGACGAATCCAGGATCCCTCAGGACTGTAGATACACGAGCACTACGACAATGGACGAAATAGCGAGGAGCAGGGAAAGGCCCACGACTATCTGCCAAGGCTGGAGCCAACGACTTGAACTGGCGGACCCGACGGCCTGACCTGCCGGGCCGCCATCGAGGTGAACCTCGGACTCCCTACCTCGAAGACGTCCGTCGAACTCGACACATGACCGCCACCCACGACCTAACCCCTCAAGTAACTGGTCGGAGAAGTTACCCGTCCCGTCCAGTAAGGTGCCTAACTGATAAACATCATCTGTGGTGAGATATCGACCTAAGTGATCGGTCGAAACCTCGAACGCTCCGAGATCCTCGGCAATACAACGCATTGCGATGAGTGCAAACTTGTACAAGTCCGACCTGACGGTGAACTCAACACCCTGGGCAGACTGAGAGAGCGTAGATTCCGGCGCCTTATACGGCAGTGGGTCCATACCCTCATGGGCAGACCGACCCAGTAGGAAAAACGAATCGCAATCGATGAACAGGTTGCGAACGGGCCCTGCGGTCCCCGGGAGGGCGGGGCCCGTAGTCAGAATATTCTTCGGTTGGAGATCTCCGACGACCACTTGCAACCGGTGAAGGAATCGGAGATTCATCAGAAGCTCTCCCAGGCGCCCCAGCTTATGCGGCATCTCGAAATACTCCCGCCCTTGGGCATGAGCAACCGTCCTGCCGACGGCCAACGACGTGAGATGCCTTGGTTCAAGACGACCCTTCCTCGTCGTCTGAAAGTCCTCATCGGCCGGACGCATTAGAACACCCACCAATAACCCATCTGCTGAGACCAGGGAAGAGGGCCAAGCACACAAGGTTAGGAGTCTATCTCGATCGTCGGACCGCAAAGTCGAGGGGAACTCCACGAGGTCGGATAGGACTTTAGCATCGAGACTGGCCAAGTAGTCGTCGTTGAACCTCTTAAACAACTGCGCCTGCCCCTGGAAGGAGCATCTCCAGATGGTCGCCGTGCCTCCAGAAGCGACTCTGACGAGGTCGCCCAACCGCCAGGACTCCACAGTCACTCCGACAGGATAGGCGTGGGCGTCGGCCATCAGCCACCATCAGCGGGGAAGGGCGAGACGGCAACAAGCGTTCTGTCGTCGTAGAGTTGACGGATCTGAAAGTCTAGGAGTGCACCGAACGTGTGAGCAGGAACTCTGAGATCTATCATCTCTCGGATGGCTTCGGCGAAATAGTCTGGCGCCAGGTCGATGGCTGAAGTCAGGCCGTCAGATGCGAACAGCACAGTAGCGCCAGCCGAGAGTTTGACCAAGCCGGCCTGGAGGCGATGGGGCTCCTTTGGCAGCGAGTCAACAGCGTTGCTCACGAGCGAACCTGCCCGGAGACCACGAAAGACATCGAAGGAAACAGCCGAAATCCAGTTCAGTTGACCTTCGGGTTCGACCGTGGCGAGTCTACAGTCGCCTACAGAGGCCCACGCAAGTTCGACCATCCCAGAGTTGTCCAATTCAATAGCTGCAACTAGTAGAGTGCAGGCCGGATCGGTTTCCACCTTTCGCGACGGAACATCTCGAAGCGGACGGTATCCCAGAACCGCAGCGTAGGAGTCGACCGCATGTGGGCTCAATTGCAGGCAGACCTCCTCGACAAGCGCTGGAGCAAGACCGGTCCATTGTTCAGCGAGCCGCACTTGGCCAGGCACAATTCGGTCTCTCAGGAAATCGACTGCAGTACGCACTGCTTTGAGGGATGCTGCGTGTGAATTTCTGGCCGCGCCTAGGCCATCTGCGACCGCGACTATGCAACCGGTCCAGCCCTCGACGCCACCCAATGCGTAGGAGTCTTCCCGCGGATTGCACTTCACCGCATGAGCGAAGCCAAGTTGGGTGGCAGCATAGACATCAAACGGCCCGATGCGCCCTGTGTCAACACTGAGTCCAGCTGTTCCCGAGCTGGTTCCCAAAGGCATCCGGATAATTGTTGGCTTGGTGGTGACCGTCGAAACCGAGTGCCGTCCACCCCGCGGCTTGCGCGACTCGTCCATTATCTCGGAAGAGTCTGCCTCTGGCTGAGGGAGAGTCGACGGTTGCATTTCAGCAGGCGCTGGGGATCGCGCGAAAGTGGCGCCTATATTCGGTTCAATGGGATCGGTCTTGAACGACGTAGATCGTCTGCGAATGATCCCGCTTAGGTACCCCAGCAGCGCGGCAGTCACGGTGCAAAGAATGGCTAACAGAAGACCAGCGCTCACGTCAGCTTTGTCATTCCTGCTGGCACCCGGAACTCTAAGTGCCCCGACCCTGAGCTATTGCCGATTGAATGCATAATGCTTTCGATGATTTCGGCGAGCAATGAATCAGGCGCCTGGCCATTTGCCATGCAGGCGATTCCTCTGGGTCGCCCGCTTGCGATTTGACGGACTGTACCGGGGGCAACGTCGCCCAGCCCAAGCGCAACTATGGTCGGACTGACTGGGAAGTTGGGATCTTCGAATCCCTCGCGCAGATGGATCCAGTCTGATGTTGTCTGCATCCGTCCACGTACTTGTGGATTCCCATCCGTGATGAAGTATATAGCTGGCGTGTAGAGTTCGCACCCTGTTGCAATTAGCCTCCTAACGTCTTCACGAATCTGTTGTTGAAGATGTTTGAAAATCGCAACATAGTCTGTCGAGTATTGCCGGGTCATTGGACTGATCACCAGGGCAGACGACTGCTCAGAATTTAGCGGAGTAAGAGGGAGGACGGTTTGCGGCTCATCTCCGAAAGCAATTACTGACACGTGGGCCGTGTCGCGGACTGATATGTCGTCCTCTAATGTCTCGATTAGACCCGGAAGTGACTGTTCAATTTGCTGAAACGGGGTTAAAACGTCAAGATGCCTTGAACCACGACGAACTCCCGGCGTCTCCAAGAAGTCAGGATCCCACATCGAACGGGAGACGTCACAGACGACGTAGAACGGGAAGACTCGGCGTCCGACGACCCCTACCGGTCCTGTCCATCGCACCATGGGTATCCATCTCCGACTCACTCAGGTCGGAGCGATCCCCCCCGGCAGACGGACACTACCAGGTACTAGCTCGGTCCCGTCCTGTTATAGAGGGACGTGATCAGAAGGGATCGATCACAACTCGGCGATGAGAGCGTCGATCCTTTGGACCGAAGCGCGCCGAGACCGTGGGTGGTTCCGCACGACTATTGCTCCGCCGTCTAGATTCTTGGTCAGCGCAACTTCCACAGCGGCATGGCGAGGTGCCCGAGGTTTTAGCGCCTGATAGTACGACGAGCGTGGAGCTCGATCGCCGTCAGACGTTCCGACCAGCGCACGAATCCAAGACTCGTCGAAGCTCTCTGATGTCTGCTCCGTTGCATGATGCTTGCTCATGGCCCTTCTCTTCCTTCAGGTTGGCGAACCCTTCAAACACTTCTGCGTTGTGGCATCGAACCGTCGCCCAGCTGCGTAAGTTCCAATCGCTAGGGGAATCTCAGCCAGCTGCGTACCCACAAGCCCAAGGCTCAAGGCCACGCGCCGCGTAGACCCGTTCGGCGATCGCGATCTGCTGGTCCTTGCTGGCGTGGTCAGCACGATCGGCGTACTCGCCGCCGCCGTTGCTCAGCCACGTTCCGCTGTCGAACTGCAGCCCACCGTAGTAGCCATTGCCGGTATTGATCGACCAGTTGTTGGTCGATTCGCAGTGCGCAATGGCATCCCAGTTGACGCTCCAATGGCTGGAGTCCGCGTAGTAGTCTGCGGAACCCGGCGCAGCGGATCCCGAACTCGTGCTCGGCGCAGCACTGGAGGTCGGCGCAGCACTCGAGGAACTGGGACTCGAGGACGAACTCGGGGACGAGCTCGAGGACGACGAACTGGGCGCCGTGGTCGGGGACGCGGTGGTCGTCTCGACCGCCGGAGCGACGTAGGTACCGACGTGGGTGACGGTGCCGATCGCTTCCTTGACCGTCTTGCGTCCCAGCTCCTGGGGCGCACCGACCTTCCCGTTGACGACCTTCATGCGGTAGGTGATCTGAACGGCGCCGGCGTGACCCTGCTGGGTGACCTCCGACGTGCCCTGGTCGATCGAGTCGTCGTCAACGGTCTGGTCGGCCGGCTGCGCGACCACCTGGGTCTTGGTCTGGAGTTGGTAGCCGACCCGGGTGATGGTGATCCGCAGACCCTGCTTCAGCGCGGTGGACGGCGAGGGGGCGACGAGGTCGTCCTTGCCGATCTTGACCCCCTCGGCCTTCAGCAGGTCACCGACGGTCCGGAGGCCGGACACCTTCGCCGCGGCCTTCCCGGCACCATCGGCGATGACGACGGTCGGCAGGGTGCGAACCGTCACGGCCACGCCGTCGGACAACACGGTGCCGAGCGACGGGGACACCCGGTCGTTCCGGCCCAGCACGATGCCCTCCTGGGAGAGCAGCTGGCCGACGGTCTTGGCCGGCGAGGTGACCGTCATCTTCGATGATCTGACGTGCGAGCCGGCCACCGACACCGTGTGCAGCGAAGCCGCGGTGATCTGCAGGCCGACCAGGGGAATCGTGCGGGAGCGGTTCGCGGACAACTGGAAGTCCGACGGGTTGCGGCCGATCTCGGCCAGCGCCTCGTCGACGGTCCGCGCCGTGGTCCAGATCTGCTGCTCGCGTCCGTCGATCGTCACGGTGAAGAGCCGACCGCGATTGAGCGCGATCTGCGAACCGTCCGAGATCGACGCAGCGCCGGCGGGGGCCAGCGTGTCGTGCGAGGAGACCTGGAGGCCGGCTGCCGCCAGGGCACCGTCCACGGATCCGGCCAGGGTGGTGATCTGACGCTGGGTGCCGTCGACCGAGATCGTGACGGTCTTGGTCAGGGCCGCGACGGTGCCGCCGCCGACGGTCAGTGCACACACGACCGCGGCCACGCCGATCAACGCAGGCTTGCGCCAGCGGTTCGCCTTCGGCGCCTTCGGCGCGGGCACGGGGACCGCGGTGGCCTCCGACGCGGCCTCGGTGGCCGGGATGTGATGGACGACAAGGCTTTCGGGTTCGTTCTCGCCCTGGCCGTCGACCGGCTCGGAGGTGAGGTCCGAGGTAGCAAAGGGTTCCGAGGATGCCGCTGTCACCTCAGGAGCTGCGGCATCAGACGCTGCAGCATCAGATGCTGCGAGATGGGGAGCCATGCCATCGGGAGCGCCTACCGCGGGGACGGATCCTTCCGCAGCGCCATCCGCGAGGGGCTGGGCTCCGAACTGATCGAAGAAGGCCTGCGCCGACCCGTCCTGCGGGTCGTGCGCGTCGTTGTTGGAAGCCAAGTCACATCCGTAGCTCGAACCGTGCGGGCAGGGGTAGGTGCATCTGCAGTTCGCCGACCGGTCCGTTTGACGATGACCGATCCTGCCGACATGCGAAGGGCAGGCGTTGAGTGCATCGCCCTGACGTTCCAGAGCGACGCGGACAGCACCTGCCCCGATGCACCCGGGACTTCCCCATCCCGGCTGTTATCACAGGACAGTAACGGCACGGGCACGGGTGGGCAACCTCTAGAACGTTCACAGATTGGGGCGAGGTTGCCCGCCCATGATCGTTTCACCGGTTTCCGTGCTCAATTCACCCGTATGCCGTACACACGCTCTGTGGTCCGATTCACCTCTTCGCACAGACCTATCACATCTTGCCGGCGTAGTAGCGCCAGCGCCCTGACCGTGTAGGGCAGCGCGAACGGCTCGTTGCGCTTTCCGCGGTGCGGGTGGGGCGTCAGGAACGGCGCATCCGTCTCGACCATGATCAGATCCGCCGGCGCGAGCACGGCGGCGGCCTGAAGATCGACCGCGTTGCGGAAACTGACCGGTCCGGCGAAGGACATCACGTAGCCGGCGTCCGCGCACTTCCTGGCCATCGCCGCGTCGCCGGAGAAGCAGTGGAAGATGACGCGCTCGGGCGCTCCCTCGTGGTCCAGGACCTCGAAGACGGCGTCGTGGGCATCACGATCGTGGATCATCAGCGCCTTGCCGGTGCGCTTGGCCAGATCGATGTGCCAGGCGAACGCCTCCGCCTGGACGTCGTGCGGGGCGGCCTCCCAGTAGTGATCCAGACCGGTCTCGCCGATGGCGACCACCCTGGGGTCGTTCGCCAGCTCTTCGATCTTCGCCCTGGCGGTTCCATCCAGCCGATCGGCACGGGTCGGGTGCAACGCGACCGCCGCGTAGAGGTCAGGGTGCCAGTTCGCCGCCTGCACGGCCCAGACCGCCGACTCGAGATCGTCTGCCACCGTGACGACCTTCGTCACCCCGACGGCCCTGGCTCTCGCCATCGCCGCGGCGACGTCATCCACGTTCTCGCATCCGCACGCGTCCAGGTGCGTGTGCGCGTCGGCGACCGGACCCGGCAGGGGTTCCGGCGGCGCCGCGAGCGAGCGGCCGCGCAGTGATTCGTGCAGCGGCATCGTCAGACGATCGGGGCCCAGGACGGCCCGGTTTCGCCCAGCACCGGATCCAGCTTGGCGAACAAAGGGACCGGCTTGGACAGCGGGGTGCCCGGCACGATGTCGCGGCGGGCCCAGACCGCCAGCTGGTGACGGTAGTCGCCGGTGATGACCGGATACCGCCGCACCGGCGGCGCGCCAACGCCCTCGACGTCGTCGTCGAAGTCCGTCACCTCTTGGATCTCCGGTTGGGCGGCCCAGACGCCCTGTCCACCCAGCGCTTCGAAGACTCCCTGGGAGGAGTGCGGCAGGAACGGGGTCAACATCGTCTTGGCGTCGTCGACGACCTGCAGGGCGGTGTGGAGGACGGTGGATTGACGCTCGGGATCCCCACCCAGCTTCCACGGCTCGGCGTCGGAGATGTACTTGTTGGCCAGGCCGACCACCCGCATCGCCTCGGCCATCGCCTGCTTGAACCGACTGCGGCCCAGCAGGTCTCCCACTGTCGCGAAGGCAGCCTCGGACGCCTTGAGCAGCGTGGTGTCCAGTTCGGTCCTGGTGCCGGGCGTCGGTATCTCGCCGAAGTTCTTGTGCGCCATCGAGACCGTGCGGTTGACCAGGTTGCCCCACTCGTTCGCCAGCTCGAAGTTGTTACGGCGGACGAACTCGTCCCAGGTGAAGTCACTGTCCTGGTTCTCCGGGCCGGCCGCCACGATGAAGTACCGCAGCGCGTCGGGTCCGAATTCCCGGATGAAGTCGCCGACGTAGATCACCGTGTTCCGGGACGTCGAGAACTTCGATCCGCTCATCGTCAGGAACTCGCTGGATACCACCTCGGTCGGCAGGTTCAATGCACCGAGGCTCCCCGGCGAGCCACCGCGTGAACCGAGTCCGTTGTACGCCAACAGTTCCGCGGGCCAGATCTGCGAGTGGAAGGTGATGTTGTCCTTCCCCATGAAGTAGTACTGCCGGGCCTGCTCGTCCGACCAGAACCGGCGCCAGGCATCGGGGTCCCCGCCATACCGCCGGGCCCACTCGATGGACGCGGACAGGTAGCCGACCACGGCGTCGAACCAGACGTACAGCTTCTTGTCGCCGCGGTCGCGCCATCCGTCCAGCGGAACCGGTATGCCCCAGTCGATGTCGCGCGTCATGGCGCGAGGCTTGAGGTCGGCCAGCAGGTTCAACGAGAACTTGAGGACATTCGGACGCCAGTCGGTCCTGGTGTTCAGCCACTCCCCGAGCGCTTCGGCCAGCGCCGGCAGGTCGAGGAACAGGTGCTCGGATTCCACGAAAGACGGTGTCTCGCCGTTGATTCGCGACTTGGGATTGATCAGGTCGATGGGATCCAGCTGGTTGCCGCAGTTGTCGCACTGGTCGCCACGCGCGGCGCCGTATCCGCAGATGGGACAGGTGCCCTCGATGTAGCGGTCCGGCAGGGTGCGGCCGGTGGACGGCGAGATGGCGCTCATCGTCGTCTTCGGCACCATGTACCCGTTGCGCTCGACGGTGCGGAAGAGCTCCTGCACGACGGCGTAGTGGTTGCGGGTGGTGGTGCGGGTGAACAGGTCGTAGCTGACGCCGAGCTGCTGCAGATCCTCGACGATGACCCGGTTGTAGCGGTCGGCCAGTTTCTGCGGCTTCACCCCCTCGGCATCGGCCAGCACCAGGATCGGCGTCCCGTGCTCGTCCGTCCCCGACACCATCAGTACGTCGTTGCCGATCATCCGCTGGTACCGGGCGAACACGTCGGAGGGGACGCCGAACCCGGACACGTGCCCGATGTGGCGCGGGCCGTTGGTGTACGGCCAGGCGACCGCGGTCAGTATGGAACTCATGACTTGTAGGTTAGTGCGGCCGGCCGAACCCTTTTCCCCACCCCGCCCGCGCTTATCAACTTCGTCGGCGCTCATGATCGTCGCGGTCTTGGTGCAGGTGGGACAGAAATCGACCCGATCATGAGCGCGACAACCCACGCGGTGAACTAGCTGCGCGCCGGCGCGCCGTACCGCAGACCATCGAAGACCAGGTCGACGAGGGCAATGGCACTGGCTCCGGCGTCAGGACGGTCGGTGGCCATGCAGATACCACCGAGTGCCCTGATCACGTCTCCCGGCTGGAAGTCCGGCCGGATCTCCCCTGCCTCGGCAGCCTTGGTCATGAGCGAGCCCGCCGAATCCAGCAAAATGGCCCTGGCGTCGACGAACAGGTTGGTCTCGGTATCCATCATGGACTTGAGCAGCACGACGAGACCGCGCTTGACGGCGCCATATTCGACGAATCCGCGCATCCACAGCCGGAGGGCGTCGGACGGCCCGTGGGTCAGCGGCAGTTCCCGGGCAGCGGTCTCGAGTCCCTCGATCTGCTTGCGATAGACAGCGAGGACCAACGCCTCGCGCGTCGGGAAGTGCCGGTACAGAGTGCCGATGCCGACGTCGGCACGACGGGCGATCTCCTCGAGGGCGACGTCGACCCCCAGGTCGGTGAACGCGGTGGTCGCTACCTCGATCAGCTTGTCCCTGTTGCGCTGGGCATCGGCCCTGAGTGGACGCACAGCTGCGGGTGACGTCGGTGTCACAGCGGGGATGGTCACGGCACTTCACGCTCCTCGCGCAAGAAATTTCGGTTGTGAGCTTGCATAACCGGAGGAGCCCTCCGTATAGTTCTAACCGGAGGCAACCTCCGGATGCGATCCGGAGGGACCATCCGTTTCGATCGTACGCCCCGCTGGGGTGTGGAAGGAATGACCGCCGTGATCCAATCCCCGTCCATCCTCGAAGAGAAGACAGCCGCCCGCCGACGGCTGCTCGTCCTCGGACTGGTCCTCACCGCCCAACTGATGGTCGTACTCGACGCGACCATCGTGAACATCGCTCTCCCGGACATCTCCGGAGCATTGAACTTCTCCCCCACCGGCCTGTCCTGGGTGATCAACGCGTACACGTTGGTCTTCGGCGGCCTCCTCCTGCTCGGCGCCAGAGCAGGTGACATCCTCGGCCGCAGAAAGGTTTTCCTGGCCGGCATCGCGCTGTTCACGGTCGCTTCCCTGCTCGGCGGGTTCGCCACCTCGTCCGGACTGCTGCTGGCCGCCCGCGCGGTGCAGGGTGTCGGAGCCGCGTTGGCCGCACCGTCCGCTCTCGCCCTTCTGATGACGATGTTCCCGGACGCCCGCGAGCGCACCAAGGCAATCGGCTACTACACGGCCGTCTCCATCGGCGGCAGCGCCGTCGGCCTCATCGCCGGCGGCATGCTGACCCAGTGGGTCTCCTGGCGCTGGGTGCTCTTCGTGAACGTGCCGATCGGCATCGCCGTCATCGCCATCGCGCTGCGGGTTCTTCCTGAGACTGCCCGTCGCTCCGGTCATTTCGACCTGGCCGGTGCCATCACCTCCACCCTCGGCATGACCGGCCTCGTCTACGGGTTCGTCCGTGCAGCGTCGTCGGGTTGGGGCGATCCGGTCACCCTGATCGCCTTCGCGCTGGGCGTCGTGTTGCTCGGCACCTTCGTCGCGGTCGAGGTGCGTGCGCAGTCCCCGATCGTGCCGTTGCGGCTGTTCGCCGACCGTGATCGTGCGGTGTCGTATGTGGCTCGGCTGCTGTTGGTCGCCGGGATGATGGGCATGTTCTTCTTCCTGACCCAGTTCCTGCAGGACGTCCTTCACTACTCGGCCGTCGTGTCCGGGCTCGCCTTCCTGCCCCTGACGATCGTGCTGTTCACCGCCTCGCAGGTCTCGGCCCGCGTGCTGACCGGCCGGTTCCCGGCGAAGACCGTCATGGCCGTCGGCCTGACGTCCTCGACGCTAGGCCTGCTGTGGCTGACCCAGTTGCACGCCACCAGCAGCTATCTCGATCTCCTGTTCCCGCTGGTGCTGTTCGGCCTGGGCAACGGACTCGCTTTCGTACCGCTGACTTCCACCTCGCTCCGCGGCGTCGAGCCGGCTGACGCCGGTGCTGCGTCGGGTCTGGTCAACGTCATGCAGCAGGTCGGTGGGGCCCTCGGTCTTGCCGTCCTGGTGACGGTGTTCGGCAGCGCGTCCCGTGCCGCGGTGTCCCCGGCCGGTGCCTCGGCCGTGGAGAAGGCGCAGCATGCCTTCGTCGTCGGAGCCGATCGTGGGTTCTTCGTGGCCGCGTGCTTCCTGGCCGCGACGGTGATCCTGGTCCTGGTGGCGATCCGCCCCCAGCCCAAGCCGGCCGCGGTCGCCCAGGACGGGGACCTGGACAGCGAAGCCGCCGAACTCAGCGCCTCCGCCGCCGCCGCCCACGCCTGACCCCGCGCTTATCAACATCGTCAGCGCTCATGATCGTCGCGGTTTTGGTGCCAGAGTGACATAAATCGACCCGATCATGAGCGCAAGCCCGACGCCCCGCCTGATGCCTCCAGCATCAGGCGGGGCGTTCTTGCCTTCCGGATCCTCGGACTGCGCACCGATTCCATCCACATACCCCTCGGCCATCCACAATTCACCGATGCACCTGGCCCGGGACGACATCTGTGAAGAGACTTCGCAGGATGAGCAACCTGGCGGATCGGCGACAGATCTCGATGCTCGTCGACCTCCATGGGGCGGTGTTCCTGTTACGGGATGCCGACGCGGCCGGCATCTCGCGCGGGGTGCTCAGGCGGATGTTCGCCACGGGGGACCTGCTGCGGCTGGCCAAATCTGCGTTCGCGCTGACGGCGACGATGGCTGACGCATCGCCGTGGGAGCGGTTTCGCCTGCGATCGATTGCCTTCGCTGCGTGCGCCCAGGAAGGAACCTTCCTGACGGGTGCCGCTGCCGCAGCGGTCCTCGGCCTTCCGATGATCGCGGACCCGCCCGCCCTGCCGATCGCAATCCGGCATGGGAGTCCCCATGCCGGACACCGGCTGACGCCCTATGGCTCGGTACGGCACGGACCCCTACCACTGCGGCACCGCACCACGAAGAGCAACGTGCCGGTCGTGAGTCCGGCGTACTGCGCGATCGACGTCGCCCGGCACTTCGGTCCGCGAGACGGTCTGGTGGTCGCGGACAAAGTACTGCACATGGGGACGCCACGCGAAGTACTGGCTGACCTCACCAGGAGGATGGACCGATACCCAGGCATCTCAGAAGCCCGGTGGGTGGTCGAGCACGCCGACCAGCGCGCAGAGAGCCCACTGGAAACGTTGGGCCGCTTTGCGTTTCTCAGTGCGTCCTTACCGGCGCCGAAGTCGAATGTCTGGATTCCGGTCGGTGGGCAGTGGTTCAGGGTCGACCACCTGATACCCGAGACGGGAGTGATCCTCGAGGCCGACGGCGCGGTCAAGTACGACAATCGGGATGACGCATCCGTACTCATCGCGAACGATCGGGATCGTGAACGACTTCTCCGCGGACTTGATTTCGGACTCGCCCGCTACCAATGGGCGATTGCCGCGCACCGGCCGGCCGAAATTCTCTATCGCGCTCGCGAGGCCGCCCGCCTCCGAGGATCGAAGCCCATTCCCACCTGCTGGACGCTCGACTCACCGTTCGCCTGACTAGCGCTTATCGTCGTGGCCGTTTTGGGACTCGTGTGGCACGAATCGACCCGATCATGAGCGCCGTCGAAGTTGATAAGCGCGACAGGGTGCGGGGGTCAGGCATCGATCTCGGTGCGGTCGCCGGACCACAGGGTGTGGTAGGTGCCGTCGGAATCGACGCGCTTGTAGGTGTGAGCCCCGAAGAAGTCGCGCTGGCCCTGGATCAGCGCGGCGGGCAGGCGAGGGGAACGCAGGCCGTCGTAGTAGGACAGCGCGGACGCGAAGCCGGGTGTCGGGAGACCGGCCGTGGCCGCCCCACCCACCACCGAGCGCCAGGAATCCTGCACGCCGGCCATCGCCTTCGTGAAGTACTCGGTGAACAACAGGGACGCCGGGCGCTCGCTCTTCCCGTCGTAGGCCTCGGTGATCCGGTTCAGGAACACCGCGCGGATGATGCAGCCACCACGCCAGATCCGTGCCACCGCACCGAGATCGATGTCCCAGTCGTACTCGACGGCGCCGGCCACGATCTCGTCGAGACCCTGTGCGTAGGCGACGATCTTCGACGCGTAGAGCGCCTGACGGACGTCCTCGACGAACGCTGCCTTGTCGGCCACGGTCATCGACCCGTCCGGCCCCGGCAATTCCCCGGCAGCAGCGCGCTGGTCGGGCAGCGAGGATAGACCACGCGCGAAGACCGCCTCGGCGATGCCCGAAACCGGCACGGCGAGGTCCAGCGCGGTCTGCACCGTCCAGGTGCCGGTGCCCTTCATGCCCGCGGCATCCACCACGACGTCGACGAACGGCTTGCCGGTCTTGGCGTCGACCTGACGGAGCACCTCAGCGGTGATCTCGATGAGGAAGGAGTCGAGTTCGCCCTTGTTCCACTCGGCGAAGATGTCGGCGATCTCGGCCGGCTCGAAACCCGCGCCGCGCCGCAGCAGGTCGTAGGCCTCGGCGATCAGCTGCATGTCGGCGTACTCGATGCCGTTGTGCACCATCTTGACGAAGTGCCCGGCGCCGTTCTCGCCGATGTGCGTGCAGCACGGCGCACCGTCGACGTGGGCCGAGATCTTCTCCAGGATGGGTCCGAGCGACTGGTAGGCCTCGGCGGACCCGCCCGGCATGATCGACGGGCCGAGCAGTGCGCCCTCTTCACCACCGGAGATCCCGCACCCGACGAAGTTGATCCCCTTCTCCTTGGCTGCGGCCTCCCGGCGGATGGTGTCGGCGAACTTGGCGTTGCCGCCGTCGATCAGGATGTCGCCCGGCTCGAGGAGCTCGGACAGCTCGTCGATGACGGCGTCGGTCGGGCCACCCGCCTTCACCATGATGATGATCTTGCGTGGCACCTTGAGCGACGCCACGAAATCTGCCGCCGACTCGGAGGCGACGAAGTCACCGTCGGAGCCGTGCTCGGCGATGAGCGTCTCGGTCTTGCTGTTGGAGCGGTTGTGCACTGCGGTGACGAAGCCTTTGCTGGCGAAGTTGCGCGCCAGGTTCGAACCCATCACGGCCAGGCCGGTGACACCGATATCGGCGGTGGCGGTGGTGTCGGACATCGATGACCTCCAGGAAAGGGGTACTGCTCTCGGGGTGCGGGTGATGCGGGCCGTGGCCGCGAAAAGGTCCGGGTTCGGCGAACAGGGTTCAGCCTTCCGTACCCCTCGCCAGGCCCACCAACCGGGTGGGCGATGGGGTGTGCGGCCGCGGCGGTGAACGAGTGAGGTACTCGACCACCGCTGGACATCCAGACGTCAGGCGAGGGCTGACTTCACGGCGGCGGCGATCTTCGAGCCGTCGGCGCGACCGGCCGCCTTGGCCTGAGCGGCCTTGATGACCACCCCCATCTGACGGATCGTCGGGGCCTCGCCGGAGGACGCGGTCAACTCCGCGATGACGGAAGCCACCAGGTCCGGGATCTCGTCGTCGGACAGCTGCGCCGGCAGGTAGGCGGAGAGCACGGCCGATTCGGCCCGCTCCTTGTCGGCCAACTCGGTCCGGCCGGCGCCGTCGAACGCCTCGGCGGACTCCTTGCGCTTCTTGACCTCCTTGGTCAGCACCGCGAGCACCTGCACATCGGTGAGTTCGCGGGCCGTGCTACCGGCCACCTCCTCGTTGGTGATCGCCGCAAGAGCCATCCGCAGGGTGCCCAGCGTCAGCGCATCCCGCGCCTTCATCGCCGTCATCATGTCGGACCGCAGTTGCTGCTTGAGTTCGGACATCGCTCCACCTCGGTTCCAGGCCGGGCGGGAACCCGACAGTTTTCAAAGTTAGTCGCCCACCGGGTCGGACGGCACCGGAGATTCCGCCGATCCAGCCCGGGCCGAGGCGCGCAGACAGCGAACGACACGGCTCAGCTGCGGTGTCCCACGGCGTAGACGGTGCGGCGGGGCAGGCCGAAACGCGCGGCGATGGTATCGACGGCGTCGCGACGGGTCGAGCCGGCTGCGACGAGTTCCGCAACCGCGGCACCCAGCGCTTCGTCCGACGGCGGGCCAACGGCGTCGGCCGAGGCGCCCCCGATCACCAGGGTCACCTCGCCCCTGACCCCCTCGGCGCCGGCGGACAACTCGCCGAGCGTGCCGCGCCGGACCTCCTCGTAGGTCTTGGTCAGCTCCCGGCACAGTGCCGCCGGACGATCGGCGCCGAAGGCGATCACCATGGCCGCCAACGTGTCCGAGAGGCGGTGGACGGATTCGAAGAACACCATCGTCCGCGTCTCGCCGGCCAGCGCAGACAGTGCGGTGGCCCGCTCCCCCGACTTCCGGGGCGGAAAGCCCTCGAAGGTGAACCGGTCAGACGGCAGACCCGACAGGGCGAGTGCGGTGATGACCGCACTGGGTCCGGGGACGGAGGTGACGGGCAATCCGGCGGCAGCGGCGGCCGCCACCAGTCGATAGCCGGGATCGGAGACGGACGGCATGCCCGCGTCGGTCACCAGGACCACCGTCGCACCCTGCCGGATCCGGTCGAGCAGACCGGGGATCCGGGCCTGTTCGACAGCCTCGTAGTACGACAGGACGGTCGCGGAGAGGGAAACGCCGAGATCGGCGGCGAGCCGGTGCAGCCGTCTGGTGTCCTCGGCAGCGATCACGTCGGCCGTGGTCAGGGCCTCGATCAGCCCGGCCGAGGCGTCCGAGACCCGCCCGAGCGGGGTGCCGGCCAGCACCAACCGCCCCGTGTCGGCTTCCGCTTTCATGTCCTCACCTTACGATCGACCTCATGACTGCCCCGCCCACCGTCGATTCCCGGAGCGACGAGTCGGACGTCAGCGGCGACGCGACGCCCGTCCGTACGGGTCGTCCCAGCGTTGTCGGGTTGGACGAGACGGATCCGCTGCAGGCCAGGTCAGATCCGGCCGGAGGCGTGGTCGCGATCGGTGAGGTGCCGGCGATCGAACGGCCGCTCAGGCCGCAGCGCCGCACGCCGTCGAACCCGCCGGCCGACCGTTTGCGCGGGTGGATCACCACCATCGTCCTGACGATCATCGGCGGGTTCACCCGCCTGTGGAACGTCGGCAGTGCCTCCGACAACGGGACCCCGCTCTTCGACGAGAAGTACTACGCCGTCCAGGCCGCCGAGGTCGCCCGCAACAGCGGCGTCGAGGACAACCAGGCCTACGGCGTGATCGTCCACCCGCCGCTGGGCAAGCAGCTGATCGCCCTCGGCGAGAAGTTCCTCGGCTACACCCCGACCGGGTGGCGCCTGGCATCGGTCATCGCCGGGACCCTGGTGATCCTGATGATGGTCCGGGTCGTCCGCCGGATGACCAGGTCAACCCTGATGGGCGCCATCGCCGGCATCCTGATCATCTGCGACGGCGTCAGCTACGTGCAGGCCCGCACCGCCCTCCTGGACGTCTTCCAGGAGGTGTTCATCCTGGCGGCCTTCTGCTGTCTGATCGCCGATCGCGACCAGGTGCGGGCCAAGCTCAACGCATCGATCTACGACGGGTTCCTGCCCCAGAAGACCCGGGTGCCGTCGTTTCTCCGGCTCTGGGGGACCTGGGGCGAGCGCGCCGGAATCGCCCACGGCGCCCGTTGGTGGCGATTCGGCTGCGGTCTGTTCATGGGCCTGACGATGTCCATCAAGTACTCGGGCGTCTACTGGATCGTCGCCTTCGGCGTGCTGAGCGTCATCTGGGACATCACCGCACGTCGCGAGATCGGCGTCCGGCACCCGGTGCGCGCCGTCGTCCGGCGCGACCTCTTTCCTTCCTTGTGGTCGCTGGCCGTCATCCCGTTTGCCACGTACATCGCCTCGTGGTGGGCCTGGCTGTTCTCCGAGGACGGGTTCCCCCGCCACGTCCTGGTCGCGGCGACCCGCGACGACTGGCACAACGGCGGCAACACGATCTGGTACTGGCTGGCCTCCCGCTGGGACAACTCCCTGTGGCAGTGGACGTGGAAGATGCTCGACTTCCACTCGACGCTGGACACCCCGACCAATCCGGCGGACCGGCACCCCTGGGAGTCGAAGCCCTGGTCGTGGCCGATCGGCACGAGGCCGGTGCTCTACTACGTCAAAGACGGCCAGACCGGCTGCGGTACCGGGCGAACCGACTGCGTGCAACGTATCTTCCTGATCGGGACACCGGCACTCTGGTGGATCTCGCTGTTCGTCTGCGCCTGGGCGCTCTGGCGTTGTGTGGCCAGGATGGACTGGCGCTACGCCGCCGTCCTGGTGGGTTACGGAGCGGGCTACATCCCGTGGTTCTTCAACCTGAACCGCCAGATGTACTTCTTCTACGTGACCCCGCTGGCGCCGTTCCTGGTCATCGGCATCTGTCTGGTGTTGGGCGACATCCTCGGTCGGGCAAGGGTCGGCGTCGAACGGCGATACCTCTCCATCGGCATCGTCGCGCTCTACGTGGGGCTGGTGGTGGCCAACTTCATCTGGCTGCTACCCATGCTCAACGGCACCTCCATGACCCCGGAACGGCTCAACATGGAGACGTGGCTGCCTTCCTGGGGGTGATCCGGACTACCGACGGCGGACCAGGAACGGGTGCGGGGCGGACTGTCGCGGGCCACCCGACCGGAGCGCCCGGAGTGCTGTCGAGCACCGGGTATAGGGTCGATTGAGGACCTGCCGAACACATCCGCAGGGAACATCGCAGCCTGCTGCGGTGTCGACGTCAAGAAGTGAAGGAGGCCGCAATGGCCCAGTACACCTTGCCCGAATTGCCCTACGACTACGCCGCTCTCGAGCCGTTCATCTCCGGTCAGATCATGGAGTTGCACCACTCGAAGCACCACGCCGCCTACGTCGCCGGGGCCAACACCGCTCTGGACCAGATGGCCGAGGCGCGCGAGAAGGAAGCCTTCGGCACCATCAACGCCCTCGAGAAGAACCTCGCGTTCCACCTCGGTGGCCACATCAACCACTCGGTCTTCTGGCCGAACCTGGCCCCCGGCGCCGGCGACAAGCCGGACGGCGAACTGGGTGCTGCCATCGACGAGTTCTTCGGCTCGTTCGACGGTTTCTCCAAGCAGTTCAGTGCCAACGCCAACGCCATCCAGGGGTCCGGCTGGTCCATCCTGGCCTGGGACACCCTCGGCCAGCGGCTGAACATCCTGCAGTTGTTCGATCAGCAGGGCAACATCCCGTTCGCCCAGGTGCCGATCCTCCTGCTGGACATGTGGGAGCACGCCTTCTACCTGCAGTACAAGAACGTCAAGGCCGACTACGTCAAGGCGTGGTGGAACGTCATCAACTGGGCCGACGTCACGGCGCGGTTCACCGCCGCCCGCGACAAGACCTCGGGTCTCATCGTCCTGTAGTGCAGGCCCCTGGTCCCGTAGCCAGGAAAGTTCCTGTCATCCCGAAAGCCCCTGGCGCACAACGCCAGGGGCTTTCGGTCTTCACCGCCGGTCGTTGCGGGCGGCTCAGTGGCAGTGACTCATCCCTGGCGTGGGCGGGACGTCCAGCGCGGGGTTGCGGTCGAAGAAGCCGAACGGCTTGAGCCAGAACGAGACGGTGTCGGCCGGCATCACCGGCCAGTCCTCCGTCCTGGTGATGTGGTGGATCCCGAACACGTACCAGAGCACGACGTCGGAGTCCACGAGCGGCTCGTCGTCCGAGATCCACCTGGTCAGGCCGTCATCGGTCTCGCTCTGCGTCGGATAGTCGCCACAGGGCCACTTCTCGTCGTCGTGCTGTCTGGTCACCCACAGCGTGTGGCCGATGACGGGTGCGCGCAGGAACTGAGGCGCACCCGGCGCCATCAGTGGCGGGATGGCCGCCCCCGGCACGAGTTTGTATGCCACCGGCGTCCCGATCGCGTTGGTCCGGTGCGGATTCGTCACCTTCCAGGACCGCTGTGTACCGAAGTCGTAGTCGCGGCCGGACGCCGACTCCGAGGCGATCACCGTCGACCGGGTCCGCAGTTCCAGTCCGTACGGGTTCTCCGGGGAAGTCTCCGGTGCGTAGGAATCGACCTCGACCACTGTGTTCGACTGGCCGTCGACGTCGAGATCCAGTCTCGCCACCAGGAAGTGCTGGTGGAATGGCGCATACGTCCGTTGGTCGACCAGGGTGCCGGTGGCAGGCACCGGATCGCCCGGGGCAATTGGCGTGGTGACCATGATGCCGGTAGCCCTGATCTCGCATTCGATGTTGCCGTCGGTGTAGAGACGCCAATAGATCAGATACTCGTAGTTGGCGACCGTGGCGTGCATCGACACCACGAGTCGACGCATACGCCGGACCTCGACGCGGCCATTGTTGTCCACGTGCTTCCAGAGAACCGCATTGTCCTCCTCGTGAATGCAGATAGCCTGTGGGATGTCGTACGGCACTCCTGCTGAATTAGCGAGAGTGGCATCGAGATAACGGATCTCACCCAGACAGTCACAACCGAGCTGCAGCGAGGTGGTCATGTATCCCAGGCCCCACTCGCCGATGTCGTAGGCCGTCCGGCGGTAGTGGTCGAAACTGGAATCCCGATAAGGCACGATCATCTCGGCCAGTGAGATCCGGTGGGCGATTTGACGGGAAACGCCGCGATCGGCATAGGCTATCTGGTGCAGAACCAGGCCCTCACGATGGTTGAAGCCGACTCGTAGCGACCAATTCTGCCAATGGAGTTCGTTCCCGTCGAGCACGAACCCAGGGCCGTCGGGCTGGGTGATGTGCAGTGCCTTGACGTCGTCTCGAAGCACCTGGTCGGGCACCAGATCCGGTTCGTACTCGCCCATCACCGGTGCCGGCGGTGGCGGGTTGTCGACTAGATCCAGATCCAGCAGTTCCATCGTGTTCATGTCGACGATCAGCTTGATGCCGGAAACCGGGTTGGCGTAGGGGTTCCCGTACCGGCTGGAGCGCAGCCAGACATCGGCCCATCCGAGCCGCCGATCGGTCCACTGCGGTGGCATCAGCGCCTTGCCGTACGTCCAGACGTCGATCACCACCAGCGAGAGATCGCTGATCCCGCGCTCCGCCAGCGCCGCGATGACCCGTGGTTCCAGCTTCATCGCGTCTTCGCAGTCGTGCCACTCGTCGATGGTGAAGTTGGGTGTGACGCCGGGAACCTCGACCAGGCTGTCGATCTCGCCGATCACCAGATCGACGACGGCCTCACGGGTCAGGTTGTCACGCCGGTCCCAGAACACCGACGACGAGCGACGTGGAACCGGGTCACCGACGCGCCAGGCCAGCATCTGCTGCTTCGGAGGTTCGGCCAGCGTGATCGACGCGAAGCGATAGGTGTCGCCGACAGCGCCTGCGGCGCGCAGGAGTTCGACCGTGCGGCTGATCTCGGCCGCGCTCAACGGGTCGAGCGGATGCAGGTCGGTCACGAAGTCCTCCAGGTGCCGGGCGCTGGGCTGCGCATACCGATGTGCCCTGATCCGGCAATTTCAAGCCGAAAACGGGCAGATCTGTATGCGCCGGGCAGAACTGTATGCGCGCAAGGGGCGGGCGGGGACGGGTCAGTGAGGGTTCGGCATGGTGGTGGTGGACGACCGGCTGCTGTCGTAGATGTCCGGCTCGATGTAGAGGACGCGGGCGATCGGGACCGCCGTCCGCACGCGCGCCTCGAGCGCATTGATCGCCTCGGCCACCTGGCCGGCCGAATCGGTGGCTGCGACGGCCACCTTCATCCCGACCATCAGTTCGTCCGGGCCGAGGTAGAGCGTCTTCATGTGGATGATCTTCTCGATGTCTTGACCGGCCAGGGCCGCCTCGGCAATGTCAGCCAGATCCTGTTCCGAGGCACCCTCCCCGATCAGCAGGCTCTTCACCTCGATCCCGAGCACGATCGCGACGAGCACCAGCAGCACACCGATGGCGACGGTCCCGACGCCGTCCCACACACCTTCACCCGTGATGACGGCGATACCGACCCCGAGCAGGGCCAGCCCCAGACCGAACAGCGCTGCGATGTCCTCCAGCAGCACCACCGGCAACTCGGGTGACTTGGCGCGCCGGACGAACTGCAGGATCGAGATCCCCTTGCGCTGTTCTGCCGACTCGTGCAGCGCGGTGCGCAGCGAGTAGCTCTCCAGACCGATCGAGATGAGCAGGATGGTGATCGGGATCCAGGCCCGCTCGACCGGCTCGGGGTGCTGCAGCTTGTGCACGCCCTCGTAGATCGCGAACACCCCGCCGACGCTGAACAGGATGATCGAGACCATGAACGCGTAGACATAACGCTCCCGCCCGAACCCGAACGGATGCTCTGCCGTGGCCGCCCGTTTGGCGCGCTTGCCGCCGATCAGCAGCAGCACCTGGTTGCCGGAGTCGGCGAGCGAGTGGACCGCCTCGGCCAGCATCGATGACGCCCCGGAGATCAGGAACCCGACGAACTTCGCCGCCGCTATCCCCAGATTCGCCGACAGTGCCGCCACGATCGCCTTGTTGCTTCCGCCCGTGCTCATGTTGAATCCTGGCTCTTCGCGCAAGCGCTCATCGCTCGCTGCGCTCCGCTCCTCGCTCGTCCCTCGCTGCGATGCTCACCACGCGTCCGATCACCCATGTCGACATGTTCGCACGCAGGGTCCGGTCATCAACGCCCCAAGGCCACTGCAGCTGTCCAACGACGGGTCAGAAACGACGGGGACGCGCCGTGCTACGACCCGGTCATGACATCCCGGCGTTACAGGGCGACAATCCTGTGTCATGACCCCGTCACACGTCGAACCTACGGTTCGGCCCATGGCCGATCTGTTCCAGGACTACCCGTTCGGGCGAGCGTGGGATGAGATGTTCTCCGGACCGGGCGTCATCCGGCCTGCCTATGAATCAGTACACGCCGCTCTCCAGACTCTCAGCGCAGCGGATCTGAAGGCCAGGGCCGACATCATGGGCCGGACCTTCCTCGATCAGGGGATCACCTTCGCCCTCGGCGGCGTCGAGCGTCCCTTCCCGCTCGACCTGATCCCACGCATCGTCACCGCCCAGGAGTGGAAGGTCGTCCAGACCGGTGTGCCGCAGCGGGTTCGCGCCCTCGAGGCGTTCCTCGCGGACTGCTACGGACCAGGACGGATCTTCCAGGACGGGGTTGTCCCCCGCAGACTGGTCACCACTTCCCCGCACTTCCACCGCCAGGTCGCGGGGATGGACGGACAGGACGGCGCGCGCATCGTCATCTCCGGTGTCGATCTGATCCGCGACGAGCACGGCGCCTTCCGGGTGTTGGAGGACAACGTCCGGGTGCCGTCCGGGGTCTCGTACGTGCTGGAGAACCGTCAGGCGGTCTCCCAGGTGCTTTCCGAAGCGGGTGGTGATCAGCAGATCCGCTCGGTCGCCGAGTACCCCGGGCGACTGCTCGCCGCGCTGCGGGCGGTGGCCCCGGCGAACATCAGCGACCCGACCGTCGTCGTGCTCACCCCCGGCGTCTACAACTCCGCCTACTTCGAGCACACCCTGCTGGCCCGGGAGATGGGTGTCGAACTCGTTGAGGGCCGCGACCTGATCTGCCGGAACAACCGGGTCTTCGTCCGCACCACTGCCGGCGAGATGCCGGTGCACGTGATCTATCGGAGACTCGACGACGAATTCCTCGACCCGATGCAGTTCCGGCTCGACTCGATGCTCGGCTCTCCCGGCCTGATCAACGCGGCCAGGGCCAACAACCTGACCATCGCCAACGCGGTGGGCAACGGTATCGCCGACGACAAGCTCGTCTACACCTACGTGCCGGACATCATCCGGTACTACCTCAACGAGGAACCGATCCTGCTCAACGTCGACACCTACCGGATGGAGGACCGCGAACACCTCGAGTACGCCCTCGAGCACCTGGCCGAGCTCGTCATCAAGCCGGTCGACGGGTCGGGAGGCAAGGGCATCGTCATCGGATCGCAGGCCGACGCGTCGACCCTCTCCAGGGCCCGGCAGGCCATCCTGGAGAACCCGCGTGGCTGGATCGCGCAGCGGGAGATCGCCCTCTCGACGGTGCCGACGCTGATCGGCGACAAGATGCGCCCGCGCCACGTCGATCTGCGTCCGTTCGCCGTCAACGATGGCAACTCGGTGTGGGTGCTGCCCGGTGGGCTGACCCGCGTCGCGCTGCCCGAAGGCGAACTCGTCGTCAACTCCTCGCAGGGCGGTGGATCCAAGGACACCTGGGTGCTGGCTGCTCCCGACGAACCGATCTCCGCACCGATCGAGCTGCAGGCCCAGGCCCCTGGTCAGGCAATACTGCCCACGACCGAGGAGGATGACGTGGACCCGGACGGTCAGGAGCAGGGCCAGGGGTTCATCCCGTGGCAGGAATCGCCTGCCCAGAGCACCGGTGCCTTCTTCTTCGATCCGCCCGTCTCCCCTGACGACGGTGGTGAGGGCCTTCGCCACCAACAGGGCCAGCAGCAGCAGGAGCATGCGACATGTTGAGCCGGATCGCGGAGTCGCTGTACTGGCTGGGCCGGCACGTCGAACGCGCCGACTGCACCGCCCGGATCCTGGACACCTACCTGCACCTGCTGCCGACCGGGTCGTGGGCGACCGATCATCAGGTGATCCGGTCGCTGGTCGACTCGATGGGCCTGTCCGGGGACGACGAGGTCGAGGGAGCGGACTCGGGCAAGCTGATCCGCACCCTGGTCTTCGACACCGAGCGCGCCTCCTCCGTCTCCGGCGCCCTCATCGCGGCCAGGGACAACGCGCGTGGTGTGCGCGACGCGCTCCCGCTCGACGTCTGGGAATGCCTGAACGTCACCTGGCACGGGCTGCGCAGCCGCGCAGCGACCGGCGGCGGCCCGCACACCTACCTGCGGTGGGTCTCCGAGCGGTGCGCCATCGCCGCCGGGCTGACCGACCAGGTGATGAGCCACGACGAGGGCTGGCACTTCCTGGCCGTCGGTCGGGCGCTGGAACGTGCTGACATGACGATCCGGCTGATCGCCGCCGCCGACTCGCAGACCGGTTCGGTGCCGCCGTGGCGGGCGCTGGTCAGTGCCTGCGGCGGCTGGGAACCGTACGTGCGGGAACACGGTGGATCGATCGGTCAGCGCACGGCGATCGAATTCGCCCTGCTGGACCGCAAGTTCCCGCGGTCCGTCCTGCGCTGCCTGACGGCTGCCGAGGCCTCGCTCGCGGAGTTGGAGGCGGCCGGGTCGATGCAGCAGCGCGACCCGCGGCGTGATCCGTCCTCGGCCCGCCGGATCGTCGGCCGCACGAGGACCGGACTCGACTACCGGACCGGCACCGAGCTGTCCTCCGATCTGCCGAACCTGCTGTCCAACCTGCAACGCACGGTGGCCAGCGCCCATGTCGCGGTCAGCAACTCGTTCTTCCGGCGTGGCGACGAGGTCACCTGGGCCAACATCGGATCCGAAGGGGTGTTGGCATGATGTCCACCGGAGCAGGCGACATCGCCGGCAGCGCGGGCAGCAACAACCAGGCGATGTACGGGTCGGACATCTGGCGCCTGTTGATCGTGCACCGCACCGAGCTCACCTACCCCGACACCGTCACCACCTCGTACAACGAGTTCCGGATGCAACCGTCGGACGAGCCCGGTCAGGCGGTGCTGTCCTCGCGCATGGAGATCGATCCGTTCGAGGGGGTGACCAGCTACTTCGACTACTTCGGCACCCGCGTCGCCTCGTTCGACGTGCACCGGCCGCACCGCCACCTGACCGTCACGGCGACGTCCACCGTCGAGACCTTCGCGCCTGGTGCGTTCGGTCCGGGCGGCTACGGCAACGGGGCCGCCGAGGTGGCGACGATGAGCTGGGAGGAGCTGGCCGCGTCCGGGGTCGACGACCGCTTCGAGGAGTTCCTGACCCCCACCCCGCTCACCGGGCTGAACGACGAGCTGACCGGTATCTCGGAGCAGATCCGCGCCGAGGCCGAGAATCCGTCCGCGGCCGGACGGGCCATCTGCTCGATGCTGAAGAAGTCACTGAGGTACGAGCAGGGCGCGACCGGCGTCCACACCTCCGCCGAGGAGGCCTGGTCGGAGAAACGTGGTGTCTGCCAGGACTTCTCCCATCTGGCCATCGGTCTGATGCGGGCCATGGACGTCCCGACGAGGTACGTGTCCGGGTACCTCCACCCCGATTCGAAAGCAGAGATCGGCAAGACGGTCGTCGGGCAGTCGCACGCCTGGGTGGAGTGGTGGGACGGGGCCTGGGTGCCGTTCGACCCGACCAACGCCGCCGCCCCGGGCCAGTCGCACGTCGTCATCGGCCGCGGCCGCGACTACCGGGACGTGCCGCCGGTCAAAGGTGTGTACGCAGGCCCGGAGGCCACCGGCAACGAGGTCACCGTGAAGGTCACCCGACTGCGGTAGTCCTCGGCCAGTAACCTCTTGGGCAAGAACTCTGCGCGCCGGGGCCGTTCGGGCAAGGACCCAGACACTCCGGAACATCGCGCATGACGTCAAGGAGGACGCGATGCCCACCATGCCCGCCATGCCCACGGCCGAGAAACAGTCGGCTTCGTTCGGTCACCTGTTCCGCGACCGGGTCGCCTCGACGCCCGACGCCGAGGCGTTCCGCCGCAAGGCCGGTGCGGGCTGGGAGTCGACGACCTGGGCGCAGACGAAGTCGCACGTCTACGAGGTCGCAGCGGGCCTGATCGCGCTGGGGGTCGAGTCCGAGCAGCGGGTGGCGATCGCCTCCGGCACCCGGCTCGAGTGGATCCTGGCCGACCTGGCCATCACCTGCGCCGGCGCCGCGACCACTACCGTCTATCCCTCGACCGCGGCCGAGGAGGTCGAGTACATCCTCGCCGACTCCGGGTCGGTGGTGGTGTTCGCCGAGGATGCGTCGCAGGCGGCCAAGGTGCTGGGCGCCGACCTGCCCGGCCTGGTGGCGGTCGTGCTGATCGAGGGCTCACCCGCTGCCGGCTCGGGTGGTGCCGGCGACTCCGGCAGTTCTGCCGGCCCTGAAGGTTCTGCGGGTGGGTCTGCGGGCGCCGCGGTGATCAGCTGGGACGAACTTGCCACGCGCGGCCGGGCCTTGCTGGCGACGGAGCCGAAGGCGGTCGACGACCGCATCGACGCGCTCGGACCGGAGAGCCTGGCCACCCTGATCTACACCTCCGGCACCACCGGCCGGCCGAAGGGCGTCCGGCTGGTCCACGAGAACTGGACGTACGAGGGCCTGGCCGTCACCGAGCTGGGCATCCTGCGCGCCGATGACGTGCAGTACCTGTGGCTCCCGCTGTCCCACGTGTTCGGCAAGATGCTGATCGCGATCCAGCTGCAGATCGGCTTCGCCAGCGCGGTCGACGGCGACCTGACGAAGATCGTCGAGAACCTCGGCGTCGTCCAGCCCACTTTCATGGCGGGGGCCCCGCGCATCTTCGAGAAGGTCCGCGCCAAGGTCACTCTCACCAGCGAGGGCGCCGGCGGTCTCAAATCGAAGATCTTCAACTGGGCGTTCTCCGTCGGGCTCGCCGCCTCCCGCAGGCGGCAGTTGAAGCAGCCGTTGACCCGGCTGCACGGGATCCAACTCGCCATCGCGGACAAACTGGTGTTCCACAAGATCCGGGCCGTCATGGGCGGTCGGATCCGGTTCTTCGTCTCCGGCTCGGCGGCCCTGTCCCGCGATGTGTCCGAGTGGTTCGACGCCGCCGGGCTGACGGTGCTCGAGGGTTACGGCATGACCGAGACGAGTGCTGCGACGTTCGTCAACCTGCCGCGCGACGCACGGATCGGGACCGTCGGTCCGCCGCTGCCCGGCACCGAGGTCATCATCGCCTCCGACGGCGAGATCCTCGTCAGAGGGCCGGGTGTGATGCGCGGTTACCACAACCTGCCCGGCGCCACCGAGGAGGTGCTGACCGTCGACGGCTGGCTGCACACCGGCGACATCGGTGAGCTGGCAGACGGTTTCCTCAAGATCACTGACCGCAAGAAGGATCTGATCAAGACCTCGGGCGGCAAATACGTTGCGCCGCAGAAGATCGAGGGCATCTTCAAGGCGGTCTGCCCGTACGTGTCGCAGATCATCGTGCACGGCGAGAGCCGCAAGTTCATCTCGGCGATGATCACCCTCGATCCGGAGGCGATCGTCGAATGGGCTGCGGCGAACGGTCTCGGCGGGAAGTCACCGGAGGACCTCACCGGAGACCCGGCGGTGCGCGACATGATCAGCGGCTACATCGACGAGCTGAACTCCAAGCTGGAGCGCTGGGAGACGATCAAGCGATTCGTCATCCTCGCCCGCGACCTCACCATCGAGGACGGCGAGCTCACCCCCTCCATGAAGGTGCGCCGCAAGGTCGTCGAGAAGCAGCACATGGACCAGCTCGACAAGCTCTACGTCGACTGAGGTTCTGCCGCCCCCCGCCCCCCGCCCCGCCCCGCCCCGCCCCGCCCCCGCGCTTATCAACTTCCTCGGCGCTCATGATCGGGTCGATTCGCGTCACTCCAGTCACAAAACGGCCATCTTCCGCAGCGCCGACGAAGTTGATAAGCGCGAGCCAGACCCGCGCCAGTCAGACCCGCGCGAGCCAGACCCGCGCGAGCCAGACACACGCCAGCCAGACCCGCGCGAGTCAGGCGGTGTAGTCGTAGAAGCCGCGGCCGGACTTGCGGCCGAGGAGGCCGGCCTCGACCATGCGTGACAGCAGGGCCGGCGGGGCGTAGTGCGGCTCGCCGTACTCGGCATACATCGACTCGGCGGCGGACTTCGCGGTATCCAGCCCGACCAGGTCCAACAGGCGCAGCGGGCCCATCGGATGCGCGCAACCCAGCACCATGCCGTTGTCGATGTCCTCGGCGGAGGCATGCCCGGCCTCGAACATCCGCACCGCGGAGAGCAGGTACGGGATCAGCAGCGCGTTCACCACGAACCCGGCCCGGTCCTTCGCCCTGACGACGGTCTTGCCCAGTGCCGTCGTGGCGAAGTCGACGACGCTGTCGACGGTCTCGGCGCTGGTGAGCAGGGATGGGATGATCTCGACCAGCTTCTGCACGGTCGCCGGGTTGAAGAAGTGCACGCCGACCACCTTGTCCGGCCGGCCCGTGGCGACGGCCAGCTTGGAGATCGGGATGGAGGAGGTGTTGGAGGCCAGAATCGCAGCGGGGTCGGTGACGATGCGGTCCAGATCGCCGAACACCGCGAGCTTGAGCTTCTCGTTCTCGGTCGCCGCCTCGATCACCAGCTGACGGTCGGCCAACGCGTCGAGCCCCACCACCACCGCGATCCGGGATGACGCTTCCCCGGACTCCTCCGCCGTGACCTTGCCGGACTTGACCGCTCGCGCCAGCGAGGTCTGGATCCGCTGCTCGGACGACGCGGCGAAATCCTCGCGCATCTCCGAGACGATCACATCCAGACCACTGCGGGCGCAGACCTCGGCGATCCCCGATCCCATCAACCCACCCCCGACCACACCGATCCTGGTGATGCGGTTCTCGCCCATGCGCCCTGTCCTCACCTCGTCGTCGTGACTTTGCTCTCCACCGGACGATACGACCCCACCGGGATCACGACGGAAGCGGGCGTGACCCATTCGTCACCGTCGTCACCCGAACGATGGGGACGGACCAGCGCTTCACACCCGGCACACTGTATGGAGCACCAACATCGAATCCGAGGACCCCCTGTGACTACAGCCACCCTGGCGCCCGCCACCGAGCGCGCGAGTGTGCGACCCATCAGGGTGATCATCACCGTTGTGCTGTGCCTGGCCGTGGTGGTCCTCCTCGTCTGGCAGCGTCAGCGACTGGCCGGTCTGCCGGATCTGCTCGCCGATGCCAACTGGGGCTGGATCGCGGTCGGGATCGTCGCCCAGGTCGCCTCCATCGGCGCCCTGGCCCGGGAGCAGCGGCTGCTGATCAGCGTCCGCGGCGGCCGTCGGCCCCTGCCATCGGTGATCGCGACCACCTGGGCGGGCAACGCCATCTCGGTCTCCCTCCCGCTGGTGGGCTCGGCCGCTGCCGCAGTCTTCGTCTACAAACGGTTCACTTCGATCGGCGTCGACCGGACGGTCGCAGCCTGGGCCCTGGCCATCTCCGGCGTCTACTCGACGGTCAGCTTCGCCGCCATCGCGGCTGTCGGCGCCATCATCAGCGGCTCGCCGGGGCTTGCGATCACCGGGGTCATCGCGGTGCTCGCCGGGGTGCTGCCGGCCTGCCTGATCCTCATCGGGCTGCGCCGACCACGGGTCCACCACGCCGCCATCACCGCCATCGCCTACGTACTCCGCCTGTCCCAGCGGCTCTTCCGCCGCCCGAAGGGCAACGCCGACCAGATGAGCTCCTCGACGCTCGACCAGCTGACGACGTTGCGCCTGAGCAAGTCGCACACCGTCATCGTGAGCTTCGAGGCCGTCATCAACTGGATCTTCGATCTGACCTGCCTGGCCTGCGCCATCATGGCGGTCCACGGCACGGTGCCCTGGCACGGCCTGATCCTGGCCTGGGCGGCCGGCAGTAGCGTCTCCTCTCTCGGCCTCACCCCCGGCGGCCTCGGGGTGGTCGAGATCGCCCTTGGCACTGCGTTGATCGGCGTCGGACTCCCCGCCGGCGCCGCCATCGCCGCCGCCCTGCTCTACCGCGCGGTCAAGCTCGGACTGGTATTCGCGATCGGCGGCATCACCCTGCTCGTCATCCGATGGACCACCGCCCGGGAGGTCATCGCGCCGGGCGCTCCGCTCCTTGCCGATTGACCGTCGAGTCGCCCTGGCTGACCTTGTCGCGGCAGAGGAGATGCGCGATCAGAGCGGTCCAGCCGGTCTGGTGTGACGCCCCGAGCCCCTCACCGGTGTCACCGTCGAAGTACTCGCTGAAGGTGATGTGATTGGCCCACAGGGGGTCGGGCGACGACTCGATCCGCCGGCCGTCGCTGGGCCTGCGGCCATCCGCTCCACGGCGGAACAGATCGGCCAGCCGGCCGTCGATCAGATCCGCCGCCCGGTCCAGGGGCATTTGTGGGCCGTCGGGGGACGGTACTGCCGTGGTGAACGAGTCGCCGAGGTAGCCGGCGTACTTGCGCAACGCGTCGGCGAGCAGCACGTTCACCGGGAACCACACCGGGCCCCGCCAGTTCGAATTGCCGCCGAACAGCCCGCTCCGTGATTCCCCCGGTTCGTAGTCGATGGTCATCTCACGGCCGTCGATGACGGCCGTGTACGGCGTGCGGTAGGACGCTGACATGGCCCGGATGCCGTAGGGGGACAGGAACTCCGACTCGTCGAAGATCCTCGCGGCCAACCGGGCGAAGGCGTCGTCGCCGACGAGCGACAGGATCATCGCCTCGCCGGAGGCGTTGGCGCTCAACAGACCCTGCGCCAGATCCGGACGACGGCGGCGGAGCCACGCCAGCCGGGCGGTGAAGTCGGGCAGCTTGGACCAGACGTCCGGCGAGACGGTCGCGACCGCGAGCAGGGGCAGCAGCCCGACCATCGAGCGCACCCGCAGACGCTGGTGACTCCCGTCGGGATGCACGAGGACGTCGTAGTAGAAGCCATCCACCTCGTCCCAGAGCGAGATGTCGTGCGAGCCGAACTGTCTCGTCGCCTTGGCGATCGAGAGGAAGTGCTCGAGGAACTTGGTGGCGATGTCGTCCCAGGCCGGAACCACCATCGCCAGCTCGAGCGAGATCTGCAGCATGTTCAGGCAGAAGACCGCCATCCAACTGGTGGCGTCGGATTCCTCCAGCCGATATCCCGGTCCCAGCTTGGCCGAACGGTCGAAGAACCCGATGTTGTCCATTCCCAGGAAGCCGCCCTCGAACAGGTTCGAGCCGTCGGCGTCCTTGTTGTTGACCCACCACGCGAAATTCAACAGCAGCTTCGTGCAGGTCCGGATCAGGAAATCCCGGTCGGTGCCGCCGTCGACCAGGTAGACCTGCCAGGCCGCCCACGCATGGACCGGTGGGTTGACGTCGGAGAACGCCCACTCGTAGGCCGGGAGCTGTCCGTTGGGATGCATGGCCCATTCCCGGCACAACAGCAGCAATTGATCCTTGGCGAAGGCAGGATCGACGTGCGCCAGCGCGACGCACTGGAATGCCAGGTCCCAGGACGCGAACCACGGATATTCCCAGTCGTCCGGCATGCTGATCACGTCGGCCAGCGAGAGGTGCTCCCAGGTCACGTTCCGGCCGTCCGGCCCCTGCCGTGACGCCGGTGGCACCGGCTCGTCGGGATCCCCGACGAGCCAGCGGTGCACGTCGTACCGGTAGAGCTGCTTGCCCCACAGGAGTCCGGCGAAGGCGCGGCGGGCGATGTTCGCGTCCTCGTCCGAGAGATGCTGCGGCAGCACGGATCCGTAGAACTCGTCGGACTCGTCGCGGCGATCGGCGAACACCGCGTCGAACCCGGACCCGAAGGTGTCCGCATCCGGCTCGCCCGTCGACATCCGCAGGCGGACGGTGACCGAGGATCCCGACGCGACCGCGTCGAAGTGGTACCAGAAGGCCGCTTTCGTGCCATGGCCGCTGGGGTCGACCGCTCCCAGATCACCGTGCACCACCCGATTGTTGATCCCGTCCTTGGTGAACGGGGCCGCGTTCGCCGATGCACCGAACAGGGCGACGTCGTTGGTCTCGTTCTGGCAGAACAGCAGCTGCGGGGTACCTTCGGCCACCACGACGTACCGGCCGAGAAACCCGTGGACGCATTCGATCGCCCTCGACCGTCCGCCGAACATCGCGGAGTCGAGCTGCCGGATGAAAGGCGTCCGGCCGTCGGTCCCCCAGATCCAGGTGTTGCGGAACCACACCTGCGGCAGCAGGTCCAGCGGCGCGGCGTCCGGTCCGTGATTGGTGGCGGTGATGACGGCGCAGACGTCGTCCGGACCGGCCTTGGCGTATTCCACCTTGATGTCGAAGAAGCGGTTGTCGGTGAGGATCTCGGTGTCGGCCAGTTCGAACTCACGGTCGTCGCGGTTGCGTGCGGCATTTTCGGCCCGCAGCCGGGCGTAGGGGAATTCGGCCTGCGGATAGCGGTACAACCAGCTCATGTAGGAATGGGTGGGCGTCCCGTCGAGGGCCCAGAAGTATTCCTTGACGTCCTCGCCGTGATTTCCCTCGGCATTGGTCAGGCCGAACAGCCGTTCCTTGAGAAACGGATCCTGCCCGTTCCACAGCGCCACCCCCAGATTGAGGAAGCCGAAGCGATCGCAGATCGCGCCGAGGCCGTCCTCGCCCCAGCGATAGGCGCGGGAAACGGCCTGCTCGAACGGGAAGTAGGCCCAGGCGTCACCGTCGGCCGAGTAGTCCTCCCGGACGGTCCCCCACTGACGGCCGGATACGTAGGGGCCCCAGAGCCGCCAGGGCCCGCCCGCAGACGGGGACTCGGCGAGCCGTGCGTGTTCGGCGCTGCGGTGCGGGGTGGACTCGGCGGATCTGGCGTGTCGCCCGGCTGTGCTCACCCCGCAAGCCTGGCACGACACCCACCGGACGGTCAGACCGGCCGGGCGTCGTTCACAGATCGCCCACAACCGACCTGATTACCGTCGATCCGAGCAGCAAGCGAATGTGCCACCCGACCACGACCCCTCACCGACTCCGGAGCCGCATGTCGAGCAACACCACCGCGCGGCCATCGGCCGGGACGGCCAGCGCCGGGCCGACCACTGCCGGGCCGACCACTGCCGGGCCGACCACTGCCGGGCCGACCACTGCCGGGCCGACCACTGCCGGGCCGACCACTGCCGGACCGACCACTGCCGGACCGACCACTGCCGGACCGACCACTGCCGGACCGACCACTGCCGGACCGACCACTGCCGGACCGACCGCTGCCGGACCGACCACTGCCGGGCCGGGCAGCGCCGGGCCGGACACCCACCTGACGGCGCAGCGTCGGGGCGCCGTGTCGGCCCTGACCTTCGGTCGGACGTACGGCACCGTGGGGATCGTCGGCATCGCCGCGACGCTGGTGATCTTCGCCGGACTGCACCTTCTCCCGCCCACCAGCGACATCTCGCCGATCCGGCGCACCATCAGCGAGTACGCCTTGACCAGCTCGGCGTGGGCGTTCAACCTGGCGGTGCTGTGCCTCGCCGTCGCCTCGGTTGCGGTCCTGATCGCCGCCGTTCGGCGCGGCCGGGTCGGGCTCGTCTCCGGTGGCACCATCGCCGGCGCACTGTGGATTGCCGGTCTGCTCACCCTGATCGGGTTCCCGAAGCACAACTGGGCGCAGGGCGGCCCGAGTACCAGCGGCTCGATCCACCGGGTGGCCAGCCTGATCGCCTTCGTCGCGCTGCCCATCGCCGTGATGCTGATCGCGCGACGACGTGGAGCCAGCACGCAGCCGGCCTCGGCGCGCTGGGCGCACTGGCTGGGAGTGCTCTCACTGCTGTGGTTCTCGCCGCTGCTGTTCGCCATCATCAGCGCTCCGATGACGGGACGCCCGTGGTGGCAGGCGATCGCACTCGGCCTGGTGGAACGCGGCCTCGCTCTCACCGAGGTGCTGGCGTTGCTGGCCGCCGCCTTCCTGGTCCGGAGTCGCAGCGACATCCACCGCGAGAACCGCGAGAACCGCCTGGCCGGCGCCGAAGTCAACGCCTGACGGGCTCAGTCCGGCACGGCTCCACCGCGGGCAAGGACCTCCGCGATCTCCTGGATCTCGCGCGGCCCGACCCGGCAGCACCCGCCGATCAGGGCCGCCCCCGCGGCCTGCCAGCTCTTGACATCCTCGGGCCGGAAACTCGGGCTTCCGGTCCAACCACGGGCCGCGCCGTCCCAGATCTCGCCGCTGTTGGGGTAGACCACCACGGGTTTGCCCGAGGCCGCCGAGGCGATCGCGGTCAACTCCACGACCTGGGGGGCCGGCGAGCAGTTCACCCCGACCGCGATGATCTCCGGGATCGAGCCGGCCAACTCGAAAGCCGCTCCGAGAGATTCGCCGGCCCGGGTGCGGCCGTCCAGAGCGGTCAGCGACAGCCATGCGGTCACGCCCGATCCGTCGAGAAGCTCGACCAGGGCTTCGATCTCGGCCAGACACGGGATGGTCTCGATGGCCAGGACGTCGGCGCCGGAGTCCATCAGGATGTCCAGTCGGGGCCGGTGCCAGTCCCGCAGCTGCGCCACCGTCAGGCCGTAGTCACCCCGGTACTCCGATCCGTCGGCCAGCATCGCCCCGTACGGCCCGACCGAGGCTGCGACGAAGCGCGGCACGCCGTCGTCGAACGAGTCCCGGGCGGTGAGGGCGCAGCGGACCGCGGTCCGCAGGACGCGCTCTGACTCCGCCCGGTCAAGGCCGAGCGCAGCGAACCCCTCGAACGACGCCTGGTAGGACGCCGTGATCGCGACCCGCGCACCGGCTGCGTAGTACTCCCGGTGTGCCGCAACGATTTCCACCGGATCGTCGATCAACAGCCGCGCGGACCAGATGGCAGATCCGAGGTCGTGCCCGCGCGCCTCCAGCAGGGTGGCCAGCCCACCGTCCAGGACCACCGGGCCCCTCGCCATGGCTAGTTGAAGCGTCGTCATACCGTGCTCGCCCGGCCTATCAGGAAAGGTGCCGGCGCAGCAGCGTCAGGTCCGCCTCCGACAACCGGCCGCCGGCACCGCCGGCCTGGTGCCAGTACGGATAGAGCAGCGGTGGCCGGCTGACCTCCTCCAGCAAGGTGATCTCCTCCGGGGTCAACACCAGATCCGCGGCGCGCAGATTGGCGAGGAGCTGCTCGTCGGTCCGCGCTCCGATCACCAGCGACGTGACACCGGGCCGACCCAGGGTCCAGGCCAGTGCGACCTCGGCCGCCGACACACGGCGGTCCGCAGCAATACCGATCAGCTTCTCGATGACGTCGTAGAGCAGCTCCTCATCACGCACCGGCGGCTCGCCCCAGGCCGCGAGATCCCTGCTACCGCTGGGTGGTTCCTGACCCCGGCGGTACTTGCCGGACAGCAGACCACCCGCCAGCGGGCTCCACACCAGCACACCGATCCCGGTGTCGACCGCCGCCGGGATCAGTTCGTACTCGGCTTCGCGCGCCTGGAGCGTGTAGTGGATCTGCTGACTCACCACGGTCGGCAGATGGTCCCGCTGGCTGATGCCCACGGTCTTCATCAACTGCCAACCGGAGAAGTTGGACACCCCGATGTATCTGACCTTGCCGGAGGCCACGAGGTGGTCGAGGGCGGAGAGCGTCTCCTCCAGTGGAGTCCGCCCGTCCCACTCGTGCAGCTGGTAGAGGTCGAGGTAGTCGGTCCCCAGCCGGCGCAGGCTCGCCTCGCAACCGGCGATCACATGGTGCCGCGACAGGCCCTCGTCGTTCGGTCCGCTACCCATCCCGAACCGCACCTTGGTGGTCAGCAGGGCAGCCTGACGACGACCGGCCATCACCTTGCCGACGATCTCCTCGCTCAGACCCGACGAGTAGACGTCGGCGGTGTCGATCAGGTTGACGCCGGCGTCAAGGGCGATGTCCACCTGGCGTCGAGCCGTTTCCAGGTCGGTGTTACCCACGGCGGCGAACCCGCCCGTTCCACCGAAGGTCATGGTGCCAAGCGTGAGGACGGAAACCTTGAGGCCGCTGCGGCCGAGGTAGCGATATTCCATGCCCAGAATCTAGCCCGGGTCGGCACCGGCCGTTGCGGTCAGCACCGGCTGTTGCGCTGATCAAGTTGAACGATATGGGGCCGAAGTGACGCGAATCGACCCGATCATCAGCGCCGGCGAAGTTGATAAGCGCGACAGGGGGGTCGGGGGGGTCGGGGGATCGGGGGATCGGGGGGTCAGGGGGGCGGGACGTCGGCGGGGTCGGCGTTCATGGTGTTGCCGAACCGGTCGCGGATCGCGCAGACCAGATGTTCACCCCGCTCGACCCTGGCGCCGGACAGGATCACGCTGCGGTCCAGGATCCCGAGCACCTCCGCGTCCGGCGCCACCACGGACGACGCACCTGACGCCGCGAGGTTGGCGATCAGGAACTCGGCCGGAGTGCCGCAGTCGTAGGACGTCCCGGTCAGCTCGACGAATTCCAGCTCACCGCGCTCGTGGGCCGCGGCCCAGACCGAGGAGTACAGCCCGGACGGCGAATACTCCAGGGCCGCAGCGATGGGCGCCGGAACGGTGCTGACCCCCATGTACCGGAACCGACCGAAATCGGCCGGACGGCCCATGTCCTTGACCAGGAGCCGCGGACGGGTGCCGTCCCACCCGTCGAGGAAGTGCTCGATCGGATCCGACAGCCACAGGTCGGCATTGTTCACCAGCACCGGACGCCCGGCGATCCAGTCCCGCAGATGACGCAGCGCCCCGGCCGTCCCGAGGAGCTCGTCCCGCTCCAGCGAGACGTGCACCGAGGGATCGAAAGCCCCGGCTGCCACAACGATCTGATCGGCAAGATGGTGGGCGTTGACGGCCACCTCGCCGACGACCGCCGAAACCCGCCGCAGCGCCAGATCGAGCAGCCGCTGGTTGTCGACGGTGAGGAGCGGCTTCGGCACGCGGTCGGTGAGCGGGCTCATCCTGGACCCGCGACCGGCGGCAAGCACCACTCCGACGATGTCTGCCGCGCTCATCGCGGGATGCTGCCGGCGACCGCAGCGACGATCTCCTTCGCCTGTGGCATCAGCTCCGGATCACGGGTTCCCGCCACCGGACACCCCCCACCGGGTTCGAGCTGGTCGACCAGCTCGTCGAAGAAGGGAGAAGGCTAGCACGACAGGCCCTTTCACCCCATGGCGGCCGCGCCCCGGACGAACGTCGATGCACCAGCACCGGAGCCACGAGGACGATCGCCGAGAACCCGCCACGTACGGCGTCTCCAGGGCCCAGCCCGCGGAGGCGCTCCTCAGTTGGCGTCGCTCCGCACCATCCGCACCAGCGCGAATCCGCCCAGCACCACCACGTACCCGACGAGCAGTGCGAGCGCGGGCCAGTAGTTCAGGTACTCGGCGCTGTGCGTCACCGACGTCAGCGACGTGCCGGCACTCGAAGGCAGGTACGGCCTGATGTTGTCCTGCACGCTGGTGGAGAACAGACCCAGGATCCCGGGGAGCAGGAAGAACGCCGCGACCGCCACCGCAATACCGGATGCCGTGCTGCGCAACAGGAACCCCAACGCGACGCCGAGGACGGCGGTGCCCGTCAGGAAGACCGCTGCGCCGATGACGGCCGGCAGCACGCCGGTGTCGGCGAGGGTGACGCCCTTGCTGCCAAGGATGCCCTGGCCGGCGAAGAAGGCGATGAACACCGCAACCAGCTGGACGACGAAGGTGGTCGCCCCCAACACGACGAACTTCGCAAGCAGCACCGGCCAGCGGCGGGGAACGGCGGCGAGTGTCGAGCGGATCGAGCCGGTCGAGTACTCGGAGGTCACGTACATGACGCCGACGATCGCGACGATCAGCTGGGCGAGTTGGACGCCGGCCAGCGAGATCCCGGTCGGGTCCGTGCCGAAGCCCTGACCTCGACCGCCACCGGCCCCACCGGCCGGGGTGATGCTGCCCGACTGCACGGCGGCGGCCAGCACCCCGATGCCGACCACCACGGCGGCCGAGGCCAGCAGGGTGATGACGGTCGACCGAACCGAGCGCAGCTTGATCCACTCCGATTTGAGCACCCGCGGGAAGGTGACCGCAAGATTCGGGTCAGACTGACGAACGGACGCCGGGGCGACCGGAGCCGTGGTGGTGTCGACGGTCATGCTGCCTGCTCCTCTGACTGGGGGTGCTTGATGTGTGAGGCAACTTCGCCAGCCGAATGCCCGTGGTACTCGACCGAATCGCCGGTGAGCTCCATGAATGCGTCCTCGAGCGAGGCCCGCACCGGGGTCAGCTCGTGCAGCGGAATCCCCGCTGCCGCAGCACGTTCACCGATCTCGCGGGGAGTGAAACCGATGACCTCGAGCGAACCGTCACCGTCCTCGGTGATCGACACGCCGTCGCCCAGCAGCAAAGTGCGGAGGTCAGCCTGCCGATCGGTGCGTACCAGGACACTGTTGCGGGCCGACTGGGCGGTGAAGTCGGCGAGCGAGACGTCCGCGATCAGCTTCCCACGGCCGACGATGATGAGATGCTCTGCTGTCACGGCCATCTCATTCATCAGGTGGGAGGAGACGAATACCGTCCGACCCTCGGCCGCGAGATCCTGGAGTAGGTAACGGATCCAGCGGACGCCTTCCGGATCGAGCCCGTTGACGGGCTCGTCCAGCATCACCACGGCCGGGTCGCCGAGCAGTGCGCCGGCGATCCCGAGCCGCTGGCCCATCCCGAGGGAGAAGGCGCCCGCCCGCTTGCGAGCCACCTCGGTGAGGCCGACCAGTTCCAACACGTCGTCGACCCGCTTGGCCGAGACACCGGTAGTGGCAGCAAGTCCGAGCAGATGGTCGCGGGCACTTCGCCCCGGGTGCACCCCCTTGGCCTCCAGCAGCGCACCGACCTCGTGCATCGGTGCCCGGTGTTCGGCCAGCGACCTGCCGTTGACCAGGGCGTGACCGGTGGTCGGCCGGTCCAGCCCCATGATCATGCGCATGGTGGTGGATTTGCCCGCACCGTTCGGGCCGAGAAAGCCGGTGACGATGCCGGGCCGAACGGTGAATTCGAGGGCGTCGACGGCGAGGGTGTCGCCGTAGCGCTTGGACAGGTTCACGACTTCAATCATGGACATGAGTCAACCCGTCAGGCCGGTTCGTGTCGTCCTCCTGACGTGGACACCTCGAGGTACTGCACCTGCAGTACCACCCTGGTCGACGCTCAGGGGTGACCCCGAGGACGGCAGCCGTCCCGACCGGGAACGACCGCCAACCCCGATCGGTGGAGCCGCCATCCCGACCGGGACCGGCAGACCACCCAGCCGCTGGAGCGCCGTCAGCCGGGCGTCACCAGACCCGAACGGTAGGCCAGCACGACGAGCGCGGCACGATCGCGGACACCGAGTTTGAGCATGGCCCGGTTGACGTGTGTCTTCGCCGTGAGTGGCGAAAGCACGAGCCGAACTGCGATCTCGTCGTTGGACAGCCCGTCCGCGACGAGTGCGACGACCTCGCGCTCGCGCACGGTCAGCACCGACAAGCGTTCCGGATCGCTGTCCGGGCGGTCCGGGCTGGCCAGGAACCGGCTGATCAGGCTCCGGGTGGCCGCCGGCGAGAGCAACGACTCGCCGCGGGCGATCATCCTGATTCCGTCGAGCAACTCCGTCGGAGCCACCCCCTTGCCGAGGAATCCACTCGCGCCGGCCCTGAGCGCAGCTGCAACATGCTCGTCGAGCTCGAAGGTGGTGAGAATGAGAATCCTTGTGCTGGAACAGTTCTGATCCGAGCAGATGATCTCGGTCGCGGTAATGCCGTCCATCCCGGGCATTCGGATGTCCATCACCACGACATCGGGGTGCAGGCGGGCAACCAGCTCGACGGCCTGCTCGCCGCTCTCACCCTCCCCCACCACCTGCATCTGCGGGTCGCTGGAGATGATCGCCCGGAAGCCACCCCTGATCAGGGCCTGGTCGTCGACGATCACCACGCTGATCATCGACTCGCTCCCTGACATCACGACGTCACCGGTGGTGTCGTCGTCTGCGGCGTCGGCGTCTGCGGGACGGCCACCGGCGCAGGCTCCACCGGCGCTGCGAGGTCCGGCAACCGTGAGATCACCGGCGCTGGCAATACAGCGAACACCCGGTACCCACCGCCGGCGACCGGACCGGTCTCGAGGAAACCGCCCACGGCCGCGCTGCGCTCGCGCATGCCGGCAAGTCCGAAGCCGTCGACGCCCGGGGGCGCCGGACGGGGAGCGTCCGGCGCGGTGTTCACGATCTCCAACACGAGTGACCCGTCCCGGTAATCGAGCCCGATCCGTACGCGACTGCCGGCCGCGTGCTTCTGCACATTCGTCAACGCCTCCTGCACCAGTCGGTACGCAGCCTGGTCGACGGCGGGCGGAAGCGGTCTCGGGCGTCCTGCCGTGGTCCACCGAACATCCAATCCCCCGGCGCGCAACGGTTCGATCAGACCCACCAGCCGGGCCAGGCTCGGCGCCGGCTCCGTCGATTCGCCGTCGGACTGATGCCGCAGCACCCCCAGCACCGTCCCGAGTTCATCGAGGACCTGGCCGGCTGCGGCGCGCGCGTGACCGAGCGCGGTCTGGGCGGCGGGTGGATCGGACAGCAGGAGGTGTTGGGCGACGCCGGTCTGCACGTTGACCACGGCCATGTGGTGGGCGAGCGAATCGTGCAGATCGCGGGCGATCCGGAGGCGTTCCTCGGCGACCCGGCGAGCCGCCTCCGTCTCCCGCGTGCGTTCGGCCCGATCGGCCCGTTCGACGAGCGCAGCCAGGTACGCCCGCCGGTCGCGGATCGCAGTTCCGGCGGCCGCCGCCAAGAGCAGCAGGATCAACGGATTCACGTTTTCGGCCCGCAGGCCGCCGAAGCCCTCCGCCACCACGGCCCTCACCAGCAGAGCCAGGCAAAGAGCCCCGCAGGAGACGAGCGCAACGGACGTCGGCCTGCTCACCCCCACGGTCCAGGCCGCCACCACCAGCGCACCCCCGGTGGCGCCGCCGGTCACTCCCAGCACCAGTGCAACCAGGGTGAGCACGCCGACGGCCGCGAAGACGATCATCGGTGAGCGCCGCCGGAAGGCGACCAGGGCCGTGCAGATCAACGCGAAGACCAGGTCGATGACGGTCAGGTGGTGGGCGATCGGCCCGTAGACCGCGGCGGACAGGGTGAAACCGGCTGCGCCGAGTCCCAGGAAGGCATCCGCCGGCAGCTGGTGCCGACGGCTCCAGGCGATCAGCGCTCCGCGATTCACCCCGGTCACGCTAGTGCCAGCAGGCTTCGCCACACCGGCGGCCCGCTGGCGGGCGTCAGAGCGTGAGCGGCCTTACCCCCGTCCGGCCCTGTCATGGACCCTGCACGCGGCGTAATGTCTTATTTGTTCAGACGGTGAACGTGGACTTTTGGTACCTCTGCATCCGTCATCGATGTCCATGGGCGCCCCTGCTCACGGACGGACTACTCGCATGGCACCGGGAATTCTCGGTAGTGGCAGCTTCTTGGCTGAGGCGGCCTCTCCGGTAGTGCAGAGGCCCCGCGTTCGTCGTCTTCGTCGTGGTCAGATGGAGGATTAGCGATGTCACAGTCGGCCATCGTGCTCGGCACCGACCTGCCGAGCAACGACCTGATCGGTGAGCAGACCGTCCGGCAGTCGGCGACCAGCCGGGGCCTGCGCCTCGAGAAGTCACGCCGTCTTCACGACACGTGCTTCGGTCCGACGCTCTACTGGCTGTTCGACGAGGCCAGTTGCCGACTGATCTCGTCCAAGAGTGGCTGGACCCTGGATCACGTCTCGGAGTACCTCTCCGCCTGACGCGGTGATCCTGGCGGCGGTCTTGAACCCGGATCGGGTCGGATTTCGCGCGACCTCGCCAAGTCCGCGTCATTTCGGACAGACTGGTGAGATGAACCGGACCGAGGAACGCTTCGCGTCCGTTTCAGTGCTGCGATTGTTGCTCCTCACCGGCGTGGTGGCCGGAATTTTGGCCATGCACGTCCTCGGCGGCCACGAGTCGATGAACGGCAGCTCGCCGATGGCCATGGCAACGCCGGTTGCCGCGCCGTTCACCGCATCCGACCACACCCACTCGACGTCCGCCGGTGCGGTCATGCCCTCGATGTCGTCCAGGCCTGTCCCATCCGCGCGGTCGGTCGACGTGGAGCCGGTGAGCGTGACCTCGATGCGGGCAAGCCCGGTCGACATGACCCACATGACCACCTGCTGCCTCCTCTACCTGACCGCGGTCGGCCTCGTACTGCTGGCCGCCCTGGCCGTCGCTCGGCTCCGGGACACCATCCTCGGCCTCTCCGAGCGGTCCATGATGACCTGCCCCGTGCGCGGCCCGCCCGGCCTCGGGCCTCCGCGAATCTCTCTGTGCGTGTTGCGGGTGTAGCAGGAACTCGTCCGACGTGGCCCACCGGGCCTCTGACGGACCTGCCCTGCCTCCCCGACCCCAACACCCCACCAGAATCACGGAGATCGTCATGAACATCAGGAAATTCACTCGCGCCGGAACGGCTGCTGCCGTTGCCGCCGCACTGTTCGGGCTAGCCGCGTGCGGCACCGCTTCGACGCCGGCGGCTGCACCGAGCACTGCCTCTTCGAGCACTGCCTCTTCGGGCACCTCCGCACCAAGCTCTGCCTCCTCGGCCGCTGCTGCCTCCGCCCCTTCGACGACCGGCGCAATGCCCATGCCACCGGCACCGGCCGGCCCTTTCAAGCCGGCCGATGTCACCTTCGCGCAGCAGATGATCGTGCACCACCGTGGCGCGATCACCATGTCGGACCTGGCTTCCACGCGGGCTTCCAGCGCCGAGGTCAAGACGCTGGCCGCTCAGATCAAGGCCGCACAGGACCCGGAGATCAAGGAGATGTCGGCCTGGCTGGCGGTCTGGGCACCCAGCACCGACATGAACGGGATGCCCAATTCGTCTTCGGCGACAGCCACCGGCGGCGCAATGGCCGGCATGGGTGGGGGCGCCACCGGATCAGCCATGCCGGGAATGATGACGGATGCGCAGATGGGCCAGTTGGCCGCCGCCTCGGGAGCTGACTTCGACAAGCTGTTCCTCCAGCTGATGATCGTGCACCACCAGGGAGCACTGACCATGGCGGAGACCGAGAAGGCGCAGGGCAAGAACCCGGCGGCGCTGGCCCTGGCCGCCTCGATCATCACGAGTCAATCGGCTCAGATCACCACCATGCAGGGCCTGCTCGCGAAGAAGTAGCCATCGGCCCTCCGCGCACCAGAAACTGAGCGGCGCACCAGAAACTGATCGGCGCACCAGGACCGGGTCGGCGGGCAACCGTCGACCCGGTTCGCCGGGAGTGTTCGGCCGTGGTTGGTGCGCTTGGGCCAACGGATGAGAACTCTTGCGGCGTCCTGCGGATCGGCCCCGAGTGCCGTGGCGGCCAGCTCCACCCGAGGACGGATCTGATCGATGCTCAGACCCTGCGCGTCCTCATGCCTGGCTGGTTGCGGACCAGTGGCGATCCCGACCGATCGTCGGGCTCACCGATGTCGTTCAGCAGCGCGCCGCCTACGGCGGTGATCTCGCCACCTCTGCGCTGGTCTGGAACACCAACGGCAGGTATCGATATCGCAATGGCACCCACGACGAGATCGTCGATCCTGCCGACACCGCCGGCCGACGAATTGTCGGAACTGGCTGAGAGCGAGCGAGATTTCAGGCGTTGAGAGTCCGACATGGAATCGGGCCTGGACACCAGCACCGCCGCCTACCAGCAGGAGGATCACCTCATGCAGTGCCAGGCTGCGATCGCGGCCGCCGAGACCTGGCTGACCCGGCGGCCGGCCGGCTTTACCGAAGAAAAGGCCGAGATCGACGTCGGTGGCGCGGATGTCACGGTGGCGACCACGGTGCGGACCGCCGGCCGGCGGGTGCTGGATTCCGGTTCGACGACGAACACCGCATCGTCGACCGCTTCGAGGGAACCGGGACGGGCTGCCGGCAGCCCGTCCCCCGCCTACCAGCACAGCCGACGAGTCGGGGCCTGAAGCGAAGGTTGCCGGTCGCGGACCACCGAGGTCACGCCCTGGGAAGCTCCACCTGGACTGCGGTCCGGCCCGGGCGACTGGAGATCGATACCGAACCCCCGTGGGCGGTCACCACGCCGGTGACGATCGCCAAGCCGAGACCTGAACTACCGCTTGCCCGATCAGGATGACCGGCACCCCTGACGAACCGCTCGGCGATGTGCGGGAGTAGATCCGGCGGGACGCCGGGGCCGTCGTCGACGACCGCGACCCGGATCATCTCGCTGTCGGCCGACGAGCCCCCGGCCGGCAACACCCCGTCCGGCAACACCCCGTCCGGCAACACCCCGTCCGGCAACACCCCGTCCGGTGATACCACGGAGAGAGACACGGTGACCGTGGTGCCCGGTGGCGTGTGCAGTCGGGTGTTGGCCAGCAGATTGGCCATCACCTGGTGCAGGCGTTGCTCGTCCCCGATGACGACCAGCGGTTCGGCCGGCAGCTCCAGGATCCAGTGATGGTCGGCGGCGGCGACCCGCGAGTCGGCCACCGCGTCCAGCGCGACCCGGGTCAGGTCGACCTGCTCACGCTCGAGCGGGAGGCCGGAGTCCAGTCGGGCGAGCAGCAACAGATCGTCGACCAGTCGGCTCATCCGCCGGGTACCGGACTCCATGCTGCGCAGCGAGTCCCGAGCAGCTGACGAGAACGCGTCCGCCTCCAGCGCGATGAGTTCGGCGTGGCTACGAACCACGGCCAGCGGCGTACGCAGTTCGTGGCTGGCGTCCGCGACGAACTGGCGGAGCCGATTTTCACTGGCCTGCCGCTCGGTGAGCGCGACCTCGATCCGCGTCAGCATGTGATTGACGGCCGAGGCCACCCGACCGACCTCGGTGTGGTCGTCGGCGCCGGGAACCCGGTCCGGGAGGTTCACCTCACCGCTGGCCAGTGGCAACTCGGAAACGCGTAGTGCAGTGGCTGCAACGCGTTCCAGTGGCCGGAGCGCTCGCCGGACGGCGATCCGACCGAGCAGGCCGATCACGACGGCGACCGACAGGAACACGATGATCTCGGTCCACAGCAGGACATCCATGGTCTCCTGCAGACTCTCCAGCGGCAGTCCGGTGACCAGCACGTCGCCATCGGCGCCGGTGGTGACCTGAACTCGGTAGTCACCCAACCCGTCCACCGATACGGCCCGTGCGCCCCCGTCCTGACCAGCGGCCGCGACGACTGCCTCCAACTCGGCTCGACCATCAGCCGAGACGACCAATGGATGGGTGGAGTCGGAGACCACGCCGATGTTGGTGATGTGCCCCTGCAACAGGCGTGCGCCGAGCGTGCCGATCGCCTGCCCCACCGTCGTCGTCTCGGGTTTGTTGTCGGCATCGTGATCGTTGTGTTCCAACGACACCGCATAACGGGACCCGGCCAACGTGATCTGCTGGTCCAATCGCGAGATCAGGAACGAGTGGATGGCCACGTCTGTCGCGAGACCGACTGCGGCGCAGGCGACCAGCACCGCGGTGGACACCAAGATCGTCAGCCGGGTCCGCAGGGTCCGGCCGGCCAGCAGCGGCCGCCTCACTGCTCGGCCGGCTTCAACACGTACCCGAAACCCCGCACGGTGTTGATCATCGGCGACCGTCCCAGATCCACCTTCTTGCGCAGGTAGCTGATGTAGAGCTCGACGACGTGCGAGTTGCCACCGAAGTCGTACTCCCAGACGTGATCGAGGATCTGCTCCTTCGAGAGCACCCGGCGCGGATTGCGCATCAGGAATCTCAGGAGCTCGAACTCCGTACCGGTCAGCTCCAGCGGGTCGCCGCCGCGCCGCACCTCCCTGGCGTCCTCGTCCAGTTCGAGGTCGCCGACCCGGAGACGGTGCACACTCTGGGCGCTCGCCAATCCGGCTCGCCGCAGCAGACCCCGTGAACGCGCCAGGACCTCCAGGATGCTGAACGGTTTGGTGACGTAGTCGTCCGCACCGGCGGAGATGCCGGCGACCCGATCGGAGACCCCCTCCCGGGCCGTCAGGAACAGGACGCAGACCTGCTCGGACAGGGCGCGGAGCCGCTGGAGCACCGCATACCCGTCCTCATCGGGGAGGGTGATGTCCAGGACCACCAGATCAGGCGGGAACTCGATGGCCGAGATCAGCGCCGATCGGCCGTCCATCCGGCCGCGCGCCTGCCAACCGTCGTAGGTGAAGGCCGTGACCAGCGCACTGGTGATGTCCGATTCGTCATCCACCACCAGGACCCGGGGTGGTGACCCGTCCGGCCGGAGGAACTCCGGGCCGCCGCGACCGACGCCGTCATTCACGTGTGGCCCTGGCTCTTCGCGCAAGCGGTCATCGCTCCTTCAGTCCGGTTCTCGTACCTCGGCGGCTCTTCGCGCTGGCGCTCCCCAACGATCACTCCGCTTCCTCTGAGCTTCCTCTCAATCGCGCGCACGCCGCGCCAGATCGGTTTGTCGACCGCCCCGCCCGGGCATCGTTGGCCGACAGGTTCGATCGGGGTCGCTCGAACCGGTGGTTGAAATGCCCTTGACGGCAAACGGATCCGTCGGACGGATCCCCTGGACAACGCCGACGGCCTTCAGCCTGACGAAACCTTCAATCAGAGGAGCACAACCATGTCCGCGAGCACCACGACGAAGACCGACCTCGCTCCACCCACCGGGACCAGGAGCGTGCTGTTCAACGTGCTGATGGGCCTGACGGCGCTTGCCGTGCTGCTCCAGGCCCTCTGGGCCGGGATCTTCCTGCAGCACGACGGCGAACGTGACGCCGCTTCCAGCTGGATCGATGTGCATGCCAAGGGCGGTGAGGTCGCGATCGCCCTCGCGCTCATCGCGACGGTCGTCGCCATCGTCAAGTTGCGTTCCCGCAAGGACATCTGGATCGCCAGCGCTGTCCTGACCGTGCTGCTGGTCGCCGAGGCCTACATCGGTGGCTTGATCGTCGACCAGAGCAAGGACAACCTCACGGCGGTCCACGTCCCACTGGGGATGGCCATGATGGCGTTGGTCGTGTGGATCCCGCTCCGGGTGCACAAGGCAGCTACCGCCTAACCCAGAAGTGGTTCTAGAGCAGCCAGTTTCGCAGTCTGCGGTGTCGTCCAGTCGTCCTGGACGATACCGCCGGTCTGACCGCTGTCGGGATTGAAGGACCAGTAGGCGAAGCCGATGCCGGACGTCTTCAGGTACGACACCATGGCGGTGAGCCACTGCTTGTCCGATGTCGTCTCCAACTGGGTACCGAATTCACCCAGGAGTACCGGAGCCGTCCCCCTCTTCTGGATGAATCCGAAATTGCGGTCCCACACTCCGGGCATGTTGGCCGGATAGTTCGCCGCGCTGAACCACGGATGACTGTTGACCGAACTCGGATAGTCGTGGGCGGAATAGACGAGCTGGTGCGGGATCTTCAGCGTAAGCGGGTGTGCAGCCACGTCCTCCAGCGCACCGCCCCACTGGGCAAAGGTGCCCTTGGCCGTCTGCTCCACCCCCTCGACGATGATGAGTAGATGCTGGTCAACCGCGCCGATCGCATCGCCGGCCCTGGTCGCGGCAGCGGCCCAATCCCGGGACGCCACCTTGCATCCCCAGCAGGCACTGCCATGCGGCTCGTTCTGGAGGTCGGCTCCGATGACGGCCGGCTCTGCGGCGTAGCGCCTGGCCAGCATGACCCAGTCCGCGATCCAGGTCTTCTCCGGATACGCGGCGGTGTACCAGAGTTCGGACTGTGCCGCAGAATCGGGACGATGTCGGTCGAGGATCACGCGTAGCCCGTTCGCCCTGGCGGAAGCCACGAATGAGTCCATCAACTGCAGCGGGGTCTTCCCCACCAGTCCGGGGTTCTTGGTTGCGTCGATCCCACCCGAGGGAGTGGTCTTCTCCAGGCATTCGCTGGAGAACGGGAAGCGGACGGCATTGAATCCGAACTTCGCGATCTGCGCCATTCCGCTGTCCAGGTTGATCTGGTAGAGCCCATCCGGAGCGCATCTCGTGGTCTCGAGGCCGAACCAGTTCACCGCCTTGATGGCGAACGGCCTGTCGGTCGCGTCCAGAATGGCCCCACCGGCAGTATGGAGGCGCGACACCGGCGGCCCCGGCGGGATCCTCGACGAACTGGGTGTCCCGCTCCTACCTGACGTACCGGACGTCGGCGACGAAGCAGCAGCCCCACCGGACGAAGGCGACGGACTGACCGACGCCGTCGAGGACGCACTGCTGCAGCTTGTGACCGCCAGGAAGAATGCCAGGCCACATCCGACCCAGGCGGCCAGAAATCGATAAACGGGTCGCGACGACGCTGATGTGGACACGGAATGACGTTAACAACTATTGGCCAGGTGATTGTGCGCTACGAGCCACATGACCGGGTGAATCCGGCCCATAAATGGTCACTCTGTGCGATGACCGGACCGTTCCGGACTCGATCGGCTCACTATCAGGTCGACGGGCGCCGGGCAGGACCATCGCCGAAGACCCCGACCTCCCCCCGAAAGGCGGCACCGGTCCGGGTGAACGCCGAATCAGAATCTCTCCGGGTGCCAGTAGACGTTCTCGGCCGCCCCGTAGAGGATTCCGTCGACCGCTTCGATCCCCTGCTGGAAGCTGTAGTCCTGGTTGCAGGATTCGTACCGCCAGCCCCCGAAGCGACCGCGCGATCTGATCCCGGCGGACAGCAGGCGATCGTCGATCCGGTGGAGCAGATCGTCGCGTCCGAGGGTGGGCACCGGATAGCCCCTGGGGACGACCCGGATCCAGGTGGAGACCAGGGTCGCCGGGTCCGCACCGAGTTCGACCATGGACGCGATGCAACTGGCCACCGCGTCCTCCTGCTCGATCGAACGGAAGTCGCTGCGACCGACCTCGCAGAGCACCGACCAGCGACCGGGCCCGGCATTCTGCTGGTCGTAGTGGCTGAGCATCGTCGCGCGATGCCAGGCGACATCCCGGTCCGGGCAGTACAACCAGGATTTGCCCAGCAGCGCGGCCGGTGTCGGCCCGTCGAATCCCAGACCGATCACCAGGCTCTGGTTGCTACGGAATTCCGGAGCCAGCCGCGCCAGATCCGGCTCGTCGACGGCGCCGAGGAGGGTGGTCAGCGACATGCTCGAGACGCAGTCGGTGAAGCCGATCTGCTCCCCTGTGTCCAACCGTGCGACCCTGGTCCCGAGGTCGATGTCCACCACTGTCGATCCGTACCGGATGCGGTCCTGGTCCAAGCCGGCGGCGATGGCGTCCCAGAGCCTTCCGGTCCCGCCGGCCGGATAGGGAAACGTCACGGGCGCAGGGGATTCTGTTGATTCACGCACCCGGATCGACGGGACGTTCCTGGCTGCGGAGCCATTGCGCAACGAGGTCCACTCGTGGTCGATCAGTTCGAGCGGTGTCGCCCACATCTTCTCGGTGAACGGCTTGAAGAAGCGACCGTAGAGATCGGCGCCAAGGTGGTTGCGGTAGAAGTCTGCGAGGTTGTCGGCCGGGCCGTCGGGCTCGAGATCGGTGGGCAGCACCTCGACCTGGTGCTGCACAGGAGTCGGCATCAACTCGTGATGCATCCAGACCCACCCGTTCCGCACCGGGGCCAACAGTTGAACACCGGATTCGGCGATCGCCTTGTCGAAGTCCTCGAAATGACTGTGCAGGACATGGCCGCCCAGGTCCCAGGTGAAGCCGTGCTCGTCGGTGACCGACGACGCCATTCCGCCCGGGCCCGTCTCCGCCTCGACGAGCAACCAGTCCGCCCTCTCCTGCTGCAGACGGACGGCGGCACCGATTCCGGTGGGTCCTGCCCCGATCACGAGGACGCCGACCTCCCGGGCCACCCCGGACCGGGCCACCCCGGACCCAGTGGCCACCCCGGACCCAGTAGCCACCCCGGACCCATTGGCCACCACGACACTTTCCTCCCGACCGACAACAGACCGCGACATGCAGCGCCTCCGAGAGAACTGGTATGCGAGGTGATCTCCACCGCATGTGCCCCAGGAACACCCCTGGGGAACAAGCGAAACCTGCACGACATCGTGCCAGCTTGCCGAGCGTATATCGAGCCTCGATCAGGCGAAGTCTCTATCGCCGGATCACCATCCACAGGTTCCGTCCGAGGCTTTCCCGAGCGTCGAACCTCACTCCCGGTAAGCGTCGTGGACCCGTTGGGGAAGAACCGGACGCAAGGGGGTGACCGAGCCAGCGAATAGCACAAGGTAGTCAGATCCTCACGTAGCGTAGATAGCGCAACGACTCGTCTGCCCCGGTCCGACACTTCCTGCGGATCAACCCCGGACAACCTCGGCGCAGACGACATCGGAGCAGACACGACGGAAGCAGCCATCGCTGCGCACCAGGAGGAGGTAGCGCGATGACTCGGCTCTTCGGCATCAGGGTACTGATCGTCGTCACCGTGGCCCTCGGCATCGACTACGTCGTCTGGCGTTGGTTGTTCTCGGTGAACTGGTCGGCGTGGTGGATCGCCGTTCCTCTCGTCGTCGTCGAGACCTACAGCCTGATCGATTGCATGCTGTTCGGTCTGACCATGTGGAAATTCAAGGAACGACCGGAGCCCGGCCCACCACTGCCGGATGTCACCGTCGACGTCTTCATCACCACCTACAACGAGCCCATCGACCTCGTGATGGGAACGGCCCTGGCCGCCAAGGCCATCCACTACCCCCACCGGACCTGGGTTCTCGACGACGGAGCCCGGCCGGAGATGCGTACGGCCGCCGAGGCGGACGGCATCGGATACATCACCAGGTCCGACGAATGGGTCGGACATTCCCGCCATGCGAAGGCCGGCAACCTGAACAACGCGCTGGGCGCGACGGATGGCGAGTTCATCCTCATCCTCGACGCCGACCAGGTGCCGAAGCCGACCATTCTCGATCGCACGCTCGCCTACTTCGCCGACCCGACGGTCGCTCTCGTGCAGACGCAGCAGTTCTTCATCAACGTTCCCGAGCAGGATCCGCTGGGCAGTCAGGCGCCATTGTTCTACGGCCCGATCCAGCAGGGGAAGGATGGTTGGAACGCCGCCTTCTTCTGCGGTTCCAATGCCGTGCTGCGCCGCGAGGCCATGATGCAGATGGGCGTCCGCGGCTACGTCAAGGAGGTCGAGGGTTCGATCCGCAAGGCGCTCAGGGCCGCCGACCAGGTCCTCACCAAGGCCAGGAAGCGGCGCGGGTTGACGCCAGGCGAGGCGACCGCCATCGACCGGGTGTCGTACGCCGTGGTTTTCGCCAACGGGCAGCTTTCCCGCGGCGAACTGCTCGCCGAGATCACCTTCGACTTCCAGGTCGCCGTCGACGACGCCACCCGCGAGGTGGTGTCGGCGGACCTGGCGGAGTTGGAGGCGGATCTGGCCGAGATCGACCGCCTGTCCGGGAGTTCCGGGCGGCACCGCGCACTGCTGGTCGATGATGCCGAGGTGGAGGCCCTGGCCCGCCGGGACTGGTCGCCGCTGGGCGCTCTGGAGTCGGTCAGGGCGTTGGTGAAGACGATCGACGTCGACCGCTTCGACGAGGCACAGCCGGTGATGCCGATGGCCACGATCTCGGTCACCGAGGACATGGCCACCGCGATGCGGTTGCACTCTCACGGCTGGAAGACGGTCTACCACCACGAGTCCCTCGCCGACGGGCTGGCCCCGGAGGATCTGTCCACCATGCTCACCCAGCGACTTCGCTGGGCGCAGGGCACCATGCAGGTGATGATGCGCGAGAACCCGCTGGTGCAGAAGGGTCTCAGCATTCCGCAGAAGCTCATGTACTTCGCCACCATGTGGAGCTACCTGTCCGGCTTCGCGGCCCTGGTCTACATCGCCGCACCGATCCTGTACCTGTGCTTCGGTGTACTGCCGGTCCACGCCTTCAGCATCGACTTCTTCATCCGGCTGATCCCGTTCCTGGTGTGCAACCAGTTGCTGTTCGTCGTGATCGCGAGGGGGATCCGCACCTGGCGGGGCATGCAGTACAGCCTCGCCCTGTTCCCGGTGTGGATCAAGGCGTTCACCACCGCCTTCGGGAACGTCTTCTTCGGCAAGAGCCTCGGGTTCGCCGTCACCCCCAAGACCAAGCAGGAGTGGTCGCCGCAGTGGGCCCTCATCCGCCCGCAGCTCATCGCGATGGTCCTGCTGTTCATCTCCTGCATCGTCGGTGCCGTCCGGATGTTCACCGGCCACGCCGCCGTAAGCAGCACGCTGATCAACATCGCGTGGGTCGGGTTCGACCTGCTCCTGCTCGGCGCTGTCATCACCGCCGCGAGGTACCGCGGTTTCGTAGCCCACGAACCGAGCGAGAAAGGTGTGTCCGTCTGATGATTTTCGACGTCGAGTATCCGCAGGAAGGTGCGGCGGTGATCACCGCCAACGGCCGGCTGAACATGGTGGCGGCCCCGCGGTTGCGGGAGCTGATCTCCACCACGGTCAAGGACAAGGGTTGCACCAGGGTCGTGGTCGACCTGGCCGACACCGAGTTCATCGATTCGTCGGGGCTCGGCGCACTGATCGCCGGGCTGAAGACCGCCCGGACCGCTGGCGGCGACCTGCGCATCGCGCGCCCCCAGGAACAGATCACCACGGTGCTGGAGCTGACGAACATGCATCGTGTGCTTCGTTCCTACCCCAGTGTGGCCGAAAGCCTCGGATGACCGGGACGCCGGTGATCGAGCGGACGCTGCGGCACTGCGTCCGGCCGGCCGATCTCGATCGCATCCATCAGCTGCTCTCGGACCTGTGGTCGGACGAGGTCGCGGTGGACGGCCAGGACCGCATCGGGTTCGAGCTCGCCGTGATCGAGGTGGCCGGCAACATCGCCGAGCACAGTCTCCAGTCGCCCGCCTTCGAGTGCGATCTGGTGGTCCGGATCCAACCCGATCAGCTGGAGGCCGAGTTCAACGACACCGGTGAACCCCTGGAGATCGATCTCGAAGCGACCGAGATGCCGGATGAGATGGCAGAGAACGGGAGAGGTCTTGCCATCGCGAAGATGGCAGTCGACGAGCTGAGCTACCGACGCAACGGCGCCGTCAACACCTGGCGCATCCGTCGCAAGCGACGGGTTCCGGAACCGGCTCCCAGCGTGGCCAATGCCCGCCGGACCAGGGCGACAGGATGGAACGCACCGGCGACACCGGGCATCGTGCTGGTCGTCGAGGACGACGCCGACCTCGGCGGGTTCATGCGGGCCGCTCTCGAGCGCAAGGTGGACCGACCCGTCCGCCTCGCCGAGAATGCACTGCTCGCACTGCAGATCCTGTCGGTGGAAGCCGTCGACGTGGTGATCACCGACATCCAGATGCCGGGGATGACGGGTCTGGAGATGGTCAGCCGGATCAGGCAGTCCCACCCGGCGCTCCCCATCGTCATGATGACGGCACACGCCAGCGTCGACTACGCGATCGCGGCCCTGCGGCACCAGGTCGACGAGTTCCTGGTCAAACCGATCTCGGCGGCCACCCTGGTCCCGAAGGTCAAAGAACTGGCGGCCAGGGGCGCCGCGGCCAGGCAGACCGCCCGTGCGCTGGCCAACGTCGACCCGTCGACCTCGGCCGAGGCGGAGGTGATGCGCGTCGAACGCGAGATGCTGCAGGATCTCTCGGACGCCATGGGGCAGCGGGAGAGTCTGTCCCAGCAGCTCGAACGAGCGGCCCAGGTGCAGCGGGACCTGTTGCCCCGCAGCGCTCCCCTTCTCGCCGGCTGGGATCTCGCCGGCACCTGCGTCCCGTCGTTCGCCATCGGCGGGGACTTCTTCGACTGGTACTCGACCGACGACGCAGTCGAGTTCACCGTCGCTGACGTGATGGGCAAGGGCATCCCGGCCGCGTTGGTCACCGCCACCGTCAGGGCCGTCATCCGGGGGGTGGACCGGAGTGCCGGCCCGGCCGCCTCCCTCCGATCGGCCGCGCTGTCGCTCGCCGAGGATCTCTCCGAGACCGGCACCTTCGTGACCATGTTCCTGGGCCGGCTCGACGGGACCACCGGGGAACTGCGCTACGCCGACGCCGGTCACGGTCTCAGCCTGCACGTGCGTGCGGACGGTCGGTTCAGCCAGTTGGTCGGCAAGGACCTTCCGCTCGGGATCGAGACGGGGATCGAATCCGGTGACGCCGACACTCCGACCTGGGCCGAGAACGTCCTCACGCTGGCCCCCGGCGACACGGTCGTGTCCTTCAGCGACGGCCTGTTCGACCTGCTCGGCGGCGACAAGCAGGCGATTGTCGAGGTGGCGGCCATCGTGTCGTCCGCTGCCGACTGCGCCGCCATCATCCAGCGGGTGGTGGAGCTCGCCGGCCAGACCACGCTGATCGACGACGTCACCGTCGTGGCTGTGCGCCGTGACTACGAGGAGATCTCATGACGACACCGTTCCACGTCCTGGTGGTCGAGGACGATCCCGATGTCGCCGAGTTCGTCAAACTCGTCCTGGTGAAGCGCGCCGGCATGCAGGTCGATGTGGCCGGCAACGCCGACAAGGCTTTCAACCTGTTGCAGGAGAACGAGTTCGACGCGATGATCACGGACATCGAGATGCCGGGCGCATCGGGGCTCGACCTGATCGCACGAATCCGCGGACTCCGACCACTGCTGCCCATCGTGGTGATGACCGCTCACGCGTCCGTCGACTACGCGATCACCGCGCTCCGCCATGCCGCCGACGAGTTCCTGACGAAACCGATCGCCGCGGCGCACCTCGTGGAGCGGATGACGGCGCTCGCGCAGCGGGGACGCACCGACCGCCTCTCCGCGGCCGGTCAGGTGGTGCTGGCCATCGGCGCCCATCCGGACGACGTCGAGATCGGTGTCGGCGGACTGCTTGCCGCGCACCAGGCCGGCGGCGACTCGATCGTGATCCTGACCATGTCGCGCGGCGATCGCGGCGGCGACCCCAACGATCGGCAGCACGAATCGCTGGCCTCGGCGGACCTGCTCGGTGCGCGGCTGTTCCTGGAGGACCTCGTCGACACCAGGATCGAGCCGGCCGACCCCACCGTGTCCATCATCGAGCGGGTGGTCGCCGAGGTCTCACCGACCATCGTCTACACCCACTCCTCGCACGACCGTCACCAGGATCACCGGGCGGTCCACCAGGCGACCACGGTCGCGACCCGGCGGGTCCCGACCGTCGCGTGCTACCAGAGTCCCTCCGCAACAGTCGATTTCCACCCGAACCGGTTCGTCCCGATCGACGGCTTCACCGAGGCGAAGATCCAGCTGCTGGCCTGCTTCGCATCGCAGAGCGACGTCAGGGCGTACCTGGAAACGGATTTCGTCCTGGCCACCGCGCGGTACTGGTCCCGTTTCGGCGGCGGCCGGAGCTGCGAACCCCTCGAGGTCATCCGGGACACGTCCGTGATCGGCAAGGCCTGGACCCCGTCGAGGCGAGTGCCCGCTCACAGCCCCGGCCAGGCCCCGCAGTGACCACACGCGTGCTGATCGTCGACGACGAGCCGGACCAGCTGGGCCTTCTCACCACCTACTTCACCCGCGCCGGATGCACCGTTCTGGCGGTGTCGAGCGCCGAGCAGGCGCTCTCCCTGCCGCTCGAGATGCATCTGGATCTGATGGTTCTCGATCTGCTGCTCCCCCGGATCAACGGGTGGGAGTTGACCGCCCATCTGCGCGAGCGCTACCCGGGCTGCCCGGTGGCGATCACCTCCATCCTGGACGTCGAGCACTATCCGCAGCAGGCCGAGGCCAGGCTGCCGAAGCCCGTGACCAAGGCTCAGGTCCGAGACCTGTTGGCAGAGAACGTGCCCGGCTGGGTTTCACGATGAGCACCGTCAACGGATCCGTGGGGGACGACATGGAAGTACCCGGGCCGGTCGTGGTCATCGCCGACGATGATCCGGACATCCGCCGGCTGGTCGAGGTCGCGGTCACCCGCGCCGGTGCAGTGGTCGGGGCCAACGTCGCCGACGGCGCCGAGGCCTGGAAGGCGATCAGTCGGCTGCATCCCGCGATGGCCATCCTGGACGTCTCGATGCCCGAGAAGACCGGCCTGGAAGTCTGCCGCCTGGTGCGCGCCGACACCTCCCTCACCGAGATCAAGCTCATCCTGCTGTCGGCCGCCGTGCACCCGGAAGCCATCGCGGCCGGCCGGGCCGCCGGCGCCGATCTCTACAGCCAGAAGCCCTTCCGGCTGCGAATCCTGCAGGACGAGATCCGCGGTCTGCTCAGCATCGGAGTGACGACATCATGAGCGGCGCAGGTATTCTCGGCCGTCCGGCCCCGGTCTCCGTTGCCCGGCCCCGGACCCAGGGCCTGATAGGCCATCTGCACCGTTTCGCTCTCGACCCCAACTCCGTCCTCGAGCGCCAGCTGTCCCTGGCCGTCGTGTATGCACTCTCGCTGCTGGTACTGGCGGTACCGGAGATCGGCCGGCCGAGGTTCTGGCCACTGGTGGCCAGCATCGCGCTCATCGTCGCGGCCACCGCCGCGGCCTTCGTGGTGCGGCGGCCGACCGTGCACTGGCGTCTGGCTCTGGTGGTTCCACTGGTCGACATCCTCGCGGTGGGTTTCCTGCGCGCCGGCACCGGTGGCCCCACCTCGGTGCTGTCGATCCTGATCGTCCTGCCGGTGATCTCGCTCGGCGTCGAACCCGGGCGCCTCCCCTTGCTGCTCGGTGGGATCGTCACCATCGTCTCCCAGTTGCTGCCGCTGGCCTTCGATCCGAACGTCTACGACGACGGGCAGTGGATCAGGGTGGTCTACACCCCCCTCGTGCTGGGCGTGACCTGTCTGTTCGTCAGCGAGATGACCAGACGCCTCCGCTCCCGCGTCCGCGCGATCGAACGGCTGCGCACGGACCAGGAGACGCTGCTGTCGGCGGCGCAGGATCACGCCGACGCCAGTGGTGCCGCCTCGGCCCTGCTACGCGAATCGGCCAACCAGTTGACCGGCATCATCGATGCGGTCACCGAACAGGCCATCGTCGCCACCGACCCGACCGGACGGGTGGACATGTTCAACGCCGGGGCCCAGAAGATGCTGAAGATCGCGGCCCACGACGTGGTCGGGCATCCATTGATCCAGCTGGCGATGTTCGAGCCACCGGAGGCGACGCGGGCGGCCTCCGGTCACCCCCCGCCCGAAGACGCCGCCCTGCCCATGATGTCGCGCGAGGACCGGTTCGCACTGCTGGTGGCCGGTGTGCGCCCCGGGCACCCCCAGGTCCGCGACCACACCTTCCTTCCGGCCGGCCGGCCGGCCATGCAGATCCAGGTCGCGGTCACGGCGCGCTGCGACGCGCGAGGGCAGATCGACGGGTTCCTCTTCGTCGGCACCGATGTCACCGTCGACCGCGAGCAGGCCCGGATGAAGGACGAGTTCGTCAACCTCATCTCCCACGAGCTGCGCACCCCGCTGAGCTCCATTCTCGGCTACCTGGAATTGATCGCCGACGACGAGGAGAACCCGTTGTCGGAGGAGCAGTTGCAGTACCTGGCCACCGTCGACCGGAACGCGAACCGCCTGCTGCGACTGGTGTCCGACCTGCTCTTCACCGCTCAGGTGGAGTCGGGGCGGTTCCACATCAGCAAGGAACCGGTCGAGCTGCAGTCCCTCCTCGACGGGGCGCTGGAGACGGCCCGCCCCGGCGCCAGCACCCGCGGGGTGACCCTCAAGATGTCGATCCCCGACCAGTCCGTGACGGTCTGGGGCGATCCGGTGCGGCTCGGTCAGGCGATCGACAACCTGATCTCCAACGCGGTGAAATTCACTCCGGCCGGCGGACGGGTGATCATCACCCTGGGCACCGACGACGACCCGGAGCCGCGGGCGCTGATCGGGATCACCGACACCGGCATGGGAATTCCGCCGGACGAGGTCGATCGCCTGTTCTCCCGCTTCTTCCGGGCCTCGACGGCCACGGCCAACGCCGTCCCCGGAGTTGGTCTCGGCCTGACCATCACCAAGGCGATCGCCAACGCCCACGGTGGCCAGATCCGGGTGGCCAGTACGGTCGGGGAAGGCACCATGTTCGTGCTGGACCTGCCCCGCGAGCTGTCCCCCCAGGAGTCCGACGCGCTGGTCGCCTGACCCCGCGGGCCCGGCCGAGAACAGCGCACGGCTGGAAAGCCGACGCCGGACAGGGTTGACTGGTGTCCCGGTCCCGAGCCGGTCCACTGCTGGACCATCATCGGCGCGGGCTGACACCCAGGAGAGCAGGACGCACCACATGTCGCCGAGAGACGCAGGAGCCGGCCGACCCTCGGCGAGGGGCGGTGAGGTGATCGTCGTCGGAGGCGGTCACAACGGCCTGGTCGCCGCGATCCTGGCGGCCCAGGCCGGCCGCTCCGTCACGCTGCTGGAGCAGTCGGAGCACCTCGGCGGGGCCAGCATCGGCAGTCGCGTGTTCGACGGACATCCGGTGCGTCTGAGTCGGTATTCCTATCTGGTCTCGCTGATGCCCCAGGAACTGATCGATCGTCTCGGCATCACCCTGACCCTGGCCTCCCGCACCGTTTCCTCGTACACGCCGGTGCTGCGCGGTGGACGCCCATCCGGCCTGCTGGTAGAACGCAATCCCGGCGAGGCGACGGCCGAATCCTTCCGCAGCCTGACGGGCTCGGATGCCGAATACGTTGCCTGGCAGGAGTTCTACGGTGAACTCTCCCGTGTCGCTGAGGTCTTGGCGCCGGCCCTGTCCGGACCGATGCTGCGGCGCCGCGAGGTACAGGACGCCGTCATCGGTGCGGCCGGCAAGCAGGTGTGGAGCGACGTGTTCGAGGCGCCGATCGGGGAGGCGATCACCCGTCGATTCGCCGACGACACCGTCCGCGGTGTGGTCGCCACCGATGCGCTGATCGGCACCCACACCTCGCTGTTCGACGAATCGATGCTGGCAAACCGCTGCTTCCTCTACCACCTCGTCGGACGTGGCACCGGTGAGTGGCTGGTGCCGGTCGGCGGCATGGGCGCCCTGGCCGATGCCCTCACCGCCAAGGCCCTGGAACTCGATGTCCACATCCGCACCGGCGCGCAGGTGACCGAGGTGGTCGAGGACGCATCGAGGGTGCGGGTGGCCACCGCGGACGGTCTGGACTACGCCGGCGACGTCCTGCTGGCGGCGGTGGCGCCGGCGGTCGTCGAGGGTTGGTTGGGGCGGCCGGTGCACAAGCCGGTCGGCGCCCAGATGAAGATCAACATGCTGTTGAACCGGTTGCCGCGCCTGCGATCCGGCGTCGATCCCGCCGTGGTCTTCGGCGGGACGGCCCATCTCGAGGAGGGCTTCGAACAGCTGGAGAACGCCTACCGGGATTCGGCTGCGGGCCGGATTCCGGACCCAATGCCGGGCGAGGTCTACTGCCATTCGCTGACCGACCCCTCGATTCTGAACGGACACCCCGGGGCCACCCTGACGCTCTTCGGACTGCACGCTCCCGACGCCCTGTTCACCTCGGATCCGATCGGCTCCCGGCAGCGCGCCGCCGATGCCGCGCTCGCTGCCCTGCAGATGCACCTGGCCGAACCCCTGGAGGACTGCCTGGCCAAGGACATGGCCGGGCGGCCGTGCCTTGACATCGCCTCACCGCTCGATGTCGAGCAGTCGGTCAACATGCCGGGCGGCAACATCTTCCACGGCGACCTGAGTTGGCCGTGGTTGTCCGACGACGTCGATCCGACCACTGCCGAGCGGTTCGGCACCCAGATCCAGGGGTGCACCCGCATCCTGCTGGCCGGAGCGGGAACCGTTCGTGGGGGCGGCGTCTCGGGTCTGGGCGGCGCGGCCGCCGTCGATACCCTGCTGGCCGGACCATGACCTCTGCCGCGCAGTAGGACCCGGGCGATCACCCCTGCCGGACCACGAGATCGAGTTCACCGCAGTGGCTTCCCGGTTCAGCGTGGGCATGTCCTCGAGCCCCTCCTCGACCTCCTGCGCAGCCCCCACGCCGGCACCGCGCGCATGGCCGCCGTTCTCATGCTCGGGAGGTCGGTGACGATGCGTGCCTGGCCGCGTCCGACGTCCGGCGTCCGGCGTCCGGCGTCCGGCGTCCGGCGTCCGGCGTTGACAGCTGACCATGGCGGCACCTAGGCTCGGCCGCGCCGTGAACGTTCACGGTCCGCCTCTCTCCCGGAGCCTCGTCATGGACAACACCTGCAACTGGGCCGTTCTCGGCCCCGGCGCCATCGCCCGTCGATTCATCTCGCAGCTGCCCGCCAGCCGCAACGGACGGCTGATCGCCGTCGGTAGTTCGGATCCGGCACGGGCGAAGGCCCTGGCCGACGAGGTCGGCGGCGACCTCCGTACCGGGACCTACGCCGAGATCCTGGCGGACCCGGCCGTCGATGCCGTCTACATCTCGACGGTGCACACCACCCACGCCCGCCTGACGCTCGAGGCGATCCGGGCCGGCAAGCACGTGCTCGTCGAGAAGCCCCTCGCACCCAACTTCGGCAGCGTGATGGCCGTCGTCGACGCGGCGCGCGAGAGCGGCGTCACCGTCGTCGAGGCCTACATGTACCGGTTCCACAGGCAGACCCGGCTGCTGCTCCGACTGGTGGCCGAGGGCGCCATCGGCAAGGTCTCGCACATCGACGCGAGCTTTTCCTTCGCGACCTCCTCCACCACCGGGCGCCTGTTCGACCCGGCGCTCGCCGGCGGCGGAATCCTCGACGTGGGCGGTTATCCCGTCTCGATCGCACGCGCCGTCGCCGGCGCGGCCACCGGAAGGGCATTCGCAGAGCCCACCGAACTGACGGCCACCGGGACCATCGGCTCGACCGGCGTCGACGAGTGGTCGGTCGCCCAGCTGACGTTCCCGGCGGCCAGGGCGAACGGAGCCGCGGGGGAGGTGGGAGCGAGCGGAGCGACGGGGGAGGTGGCCGCCGTCATCACGGCCACGGTCCGGACGGGCGTCCGGCTGGCCGACCCGGAGTCCGTCACCGTGTACGGCTCCGCCGGAACCATCACCCTCGACGACCCGTGGACCATCAGGACGAACACCGCCCTGACCCTGCGCGTCATCGGGCAGGACCCACAGGTGTTCTCGTTCGCCGCCGACTCGGCCGACCACAAGCCCTACGCCCTCGAAGCCGACGCGCTGGCCCGCGCCGTCGCCGCGGGCGGCGACCCGGACGAGATGTCGCTCGAGGATTCCCTCGGCACCGCCAAGGTTCTCGACCGATGGAGGGCCGCCATCGGCCTGCGCTACCCGTTCGAGACCAATACCTCCGACATCCCCACCGTGTCCGGACTTCCGCTGCAGGCGAAGGCCGGCGCGCCCATGCGCTACGGCACGATCGACGGTCTGGCCAAGCCGGTCTCACGGCTCGTCATGGGCTGCGACAACCAGCCCGATCTGGCCCATGCCTCGGCCGTGTTCGACCACTTCTTCACGGCAGGCGGTAACACCTTCGACACCGCCTGGCTGTACGGAAAGGGGTTCTACGAGAAGCTCTTCGGCCAGTGGGTGAAGAATCGCGGGATCCGCGACGAGCTCGTCGTCATCGTCAAGGGTGCACACACCCCGCACTGCGACCCGGAGTCGATCACCAGGCAACTCCTCGAGTCACTGGAACGCCAGCAGCACGGCACCGCGGACATCTACATGCTGCACCGGGACAACACCGACGTCCCCGTCGGCGAATTCGTCGACGTCCTGAACGACCACGTCGACGCCGGACGGATCACCGTATTCGGGGGATCCAACTGGTCCCCCGAACGGGTCGACGAGGCCGACGCCTACGCCGCAGCCAACGGAAAGCGGGGCTTCTCGGTGCTCAGCAACCACTTCGGGCTGGCCGAGGCGTACGACGTCCCCTGGGCCGGTTGCAAGCACATGACGGACCCTGCCTCGAAGGCGTGGCTGGAACGCAAGCAGATCCCGCTGCTGCCGTGGTCCTCGCAGGCCCGCGGGTTCTTCGCCAGGGCAGACGCAGCCGATCACAGCGACGCGGAACTGGTGCGGTGCTATTACAGCGACGCCAACTTCGAGCGGAAGAGGCGAGCCGAGCAGTTGGGCGCGGAGCTGGGGGTGCCAGCCACGGCCGTCGCACTGGCCTTCGTTCTCGCGCAGTCCTTCCCCACCTTCCCGCTGTTCGGGCCACGAACCATCGCCGAGACCGGTTCGTCGATGGCCGGCCTCTCGGTGGTGCTCGACGCAGCCCAGGTCGCCTGGCTGGATCTGCAGGACTGAGGCGTGACCGGCAGGCCGGCCACCATCAACGACGTGGCCGCAGCCGCAGGCGTTTCGCGGCAGACGGTCACCCGGGCGGTGAACGACATGCCCGGGATCAGCACCGAAACCAGAGCCCGCGTCCTGGCCGCGGCCCGCGAGTTGCGTTACCGGCCATCGCGTTTCGGTCGTGGTCTGGTGAAACCCCAGACCAGCACCCTTGGTCTGCTCATCGAGGACCTGTCCAACCCCTACTACGCCGAACTCGCCTCCGCTGTACTGGGTCTCGCGGCCGACGCGGGCTGGAACGTGATTTTCGGCGAGCGCGCCCACGCCGCGCACGCCGAGGAGTTCCTGATCGACGACTTCTCCCGACAGGTTGACGCAGTGATCAGCTTCACCGGCATCGCGGTGGCCACCTCCCGCGACGGTCTGCCGGATCTACCACTGGTGGAGATCGATCCGCTGACGTCTTCCGCCGGCCACGGGCGTGTCGAACTGCTGCGGAAGGAGGCGGTCGCCGACGCGGTCCGGCACCTGGCGGAACGCGGCACGAAGCACCCCGTCGTCTTCGACCACCCGGACCCCAGCCCCCGGGCTGCCGAATTCATCCAGGCCTTCGCCGCCCAGGGGGTTCCGGCGGCCCGCATTCCCTCGGTCGGCTCCGGTCTCGAGGGTGGACTGCTGACGGCACAGGCGGTGCTGCGGGAAAAACCCGACACCGACGCCATTGTCGCCTACAACGACGTCATGGGGTTCGGTGTTCTCCGGGCGCTCGCGCTGGCCGGGGTTGATGTTCCCGGCCGGATCCGGGTAATCGGCGTCGACGGACTGGAAATCGGCCACTTCATCACGCCGCGCCTCACCACCCTGGCCATCGACATGCACGTCGTCGCGCAGACGGCGCTGGATCTGCTGCTCAGGATGCACACCGGTGATCTGCCGACCGGCGGACGACCGACTCGTCGAACTGTCCCCTATCGATTCGAAATCGGCGAATCCACCTGAGACGTCAGTACTGCGACCGGCGACGAGGATGGTCAGGAAAAGATCCACCAGATCGGTAGGAAGAAGACCACGACGATGACGATCATGGCCAGGACCATGAATGCCGACAGCATCATCAACTCTCGGACCCGGATACCGGGGCGGGAGAATCTTTCCAGATAGCTGTCGGCCTTGCCCCTCCAGCCGGAACGAGGAGCGGGACCCGCGCCGTCGGCCATGGACGCACGCTAGCACCGCGCCCTGCCGACCGCCGGGCCCGTCGAGCGCCCCACCGCGCCGGCCACAGCAATCGACTGCCGCTCGCGTGGCCCTCCACCCGATTATGGTCGAAAGGTGCGCATCGTGATCGCCGGCGGCTCCGGCTTCCTTGGCCGCAATCTGGCCAGACGGTACGGAGCGGCCGGGCACGAGGTGGTGGTCCTCACCCGAAGGGTGGACTCCCGTCTCGATCTTCACCAGGTGGTTTGGGACGCAAGGACAATCGGTCCCTGGGCCGAGGTCCTGACCGGCCCGGATCCGGTGGCAGTGATCAATCTGGCCGGCAAACTGGTGGACTGCCGGCCGACGCCGGACAACATCGCCGCACTCACGGCATCCCGGGTCGACGCGACCAGGGCGCTGGTCCTGGCGTCGCAGCAACTCGACCGGCCGGTGGAGAGGTGGCTGCAGTCCAGCACCACCGCGATCTATTCGGACGGCGGCGACGACCGGCTCGACGAGATGTCGCCGCTCCCCGACCCCGGCCTCCCGCAGATGACGGGCGTGGCGCGGGCGTGGGAGGACGCGTTCGACGGTGCGCACACGGCGGCGCACACGGTGCTGCGCACCTCGATCGTGCTCGCTGACGGTTGTCCGGCCTGGGATCGCCTGGCGACGCTTGCCCGGTTCGGGGCCGGCGGCAGCGTCGGTTCCGGCCGGCAGTGGTTCAGCTGGATCCATCTGCAGGACTGGCTGCGCATCGCCGACGCAGCTCTGGGCCTGGACCCGGCCGTCATTCTGCCTGACGGCGTCGTCATCGCGGCAAGCCCGCATCCGGTCCGCAATGCGGAGCTGATGGCGCTGTTGCGCAGACACTTCCGTCGGCCCGGGCTACCGACGCCGGCAGCGCTCGTCAGGCTCGGAGCATTGGTGCTGCGCACAGACCCGGCTCTGGCACTGACCGGACGGTTCGCGACCTCGTCCGTCATGGAGCGTGCCGGCTTCACCTACGAGCACCCCGACCTGGCCGAGACGATCGCCCGCCTCACACGTCGCCGCTGACCTACAGCGGCATTCGAAGTTGGAGATCGAGCCACTCGGCGAGGTTCTCGATCTCGCTGTCGACTGCCTTGGTGATCGCACCGGTGAACGGCAGTTCGTGGTGGACGGCGTTGACCCGGAGCACTCCGGAGTCGCGGTCGGCGGTCGCGTCGAGGCGCCCGACGAAATGATCGCCGTACAGGATCGGCAGCGCGAAGTATCCGAAACGTCTTTTGGCGAAAGGCTTGAACATCTCCAGCTGGTAGTCGAAGTCGAAGAGTTCCACCATGCGTTTGCGATCGTGGATCAACCGGTCGAAGGGCGACAACAGGGCGGCACGCCCGGAGAACGGTTGGCCCAGTTGTGCCGGGTCGACCCGCCAGGTGCCCTTGAGACCTTCGACCGTGGCAGGTTCGCCCACCTCACCGACGTCCAGCGGCTCGACCGGACATTCCGGGCCCTTGGCGCGGGCGATGCCCAACGCCCGGAGGCGTCGTTCGTTGCGCTCACGCACAGCATCGCCGTCCGGAACGGCGGGCCCGTCCGGATAGACACGTGAGGCCAGATCCCACAACCGTTCTCGCCGTTCCCGACCGGCGACGGCAACCTCTCCCCGGAGCACCATCATCTCGAGCAGCATGGAGACGTTGCGATTGTTGTTCCACCCACTGGACTTCCACGGCCGGGCACAGTGATCCGGGAGGTCACGAACAGCCAACGGGCCGCTCCGGTCCAGCAACGCCAGGATGTCCCGACGACACACGTCGTTGTCCTCCACCCAGACCGACTGGGCCCGCTTCCACCCCGCCACGTCCCCGGTCCCCGGCCACTGCGCCATCTCTGCGCGGTACAGGGCGATGTCCTCGGCCGGCCGGACCATGCCCCGCAGCTCGATCAGCGTCCGATTCTCGAGCGCGGTGACCAGATGCTCCGGGGAATACGAAGCGCCCAGCCGACTCCAGAGCACCAGGTCTGCGCTCGGCGCGATGGCAGCCGTCGGATCGATCTGCAGGAGCGTCAGGTCGCGCACCACGTCGATCAGATTCTTCGGGCGTGGCTTGTCCAACAGTTGCGCCCGTACCGCGATCCGCCGAGCGTCGGCTCTGGACAGCGTATGCATCGATCCGATCTCCCCATCGCACGCGAACAGAAATACATCGTCGACTCCGGAAATGCTACTGGGCGGGGCTCACAGCTGCCGGTCGACCTCGTCGAGTCTGTCCTGCAGAAGCACCCGCTCGACCTCGTTGTCGGTCAAGGCCAACGCCTCCCGATAGGCAGCCGCCGCCTCCGACCATCGACCGAGACGCCGCAGAAAATCGGCGCGGGCTGCGCTGAGGTAGCCGTAGGTGGCCAGCGCGGGTTCGGACAGCAGCGGCTCGAGTTCGCCCAGACCAGGCGCCGGTCCGTCACGCAGCCCGACGGCTACCGCCCGATTGAGGTCGACGACCGGGTTGGGCCAGCAATCCCGCAGCAGGTCGTACAGGCCGACGATCTCGGCCCAGTCCGTGTCCTCGATTGACGGGGACTCGGCGTGGACCGCAGCAATGGCCGCCTCGAGGGCGAATCGGCTCGCCGGCCCGGCCGCGAGGGCCCAGGTCAGCAGACCGACGCCTTCGTTGATCAGCGCAGCGTCCCAACGACCCCGGTCCTGGTGCGACAGCAGCACAAGCCGCCCGTCGGCCGATGTCCGGGTACTGCTGCGGGCATCGGTGATCAGCATCATGGCCAGCAGCGACGCGGGATCGGGCTCGGCCGGTAGCAGTTCGTGCAGCAGTCGGCCGAGCTCAACGGCCCGGTCCACCAGATCCCTGCGGATCAGGTGCTCCCCGGTCGGGGCCGCATGACCGGTGGTGAAGATCAGGTGCACGATCTCCAGGACGGCCCCCACCCGTTCCGGAAGATCCTGCCGATTCGGAACCCGGTACGGAATCCGAGCCAGCGCGATCTTCTTCTTCGCCCGGGTGATCCGGGCCGCCATCGTGGTTTCCTGCACCAGGAACGCCCGAGCGACCTCCGCGGTGGTCAACCCGCAGACCAGTCGCAGCGTCAGGGCCACCCGGGCTTCACCGGACAGTGCCGGGTGGGCACAGATGAAGATCAGCTGCAGCCGTTCATCACCCACCGTCGGCCGGGCCAGATCGACCTCGGGCCCCGGTTCGTCGTCCATCACCAGGAGCGGCATCGCCCGGCGGAAGGCCGACTCCCGCGCGAGCAGGTCCCGCGCCCGGTTCCTGGCCACCGTGGTGAGCCAGGCGCCGGGCCGGAGCGGAATGCCGGCGGACGGCCAACTCCGCAGCGCCTGCGCGTACGCGTCCTGTGCGCACTCCTGGGCCAGATCCAGATCCCGCGTCACCCGCACCGTCGCCGCGACGACCTTGGCCCACTCCTCCCGGTGGGCCAGATCGACCGCTGCCGCGACGTCCTGCACGACGACTCCGGCCCCGTCGCTCAGTTCATCTCCTGCAGCGGTCGGACCTCGACGCCGCTGTGATCGGTCTCGACCTCGGGCAACTGCTTGGACATCGCGATGGCCGCGTCCAGATCGGGCGCCTCCAGCAGGTAGTAGCCGCCGAGCACTTCCTTCGTCTCCAGGAACGGCCCGTCGGTGATGGTGGGGTGGCCAGGCGACGCACCGGCGCGCAGACTCGTCGCGGTCGACGTAGCACCCAGCTCGGCACCGAAAAGCACTGCGCCGCCGTTGTTATTGTTGAAGGCCTGGTGTCCGTCATTGATCCGCTGCTGCTCCTCCGGCGACCGCGAGTCCCATCGCTGCTCGTTGCCGTAGATCAGAACCAGATATTTCGCCATGATGCTTCCTATCATCCGGAGCCCCTGCTGGGCCCGATCACTGCCACGACGATCGGACCGGGGTCCGATCGACAGTTCGCAGGAGCGGATCGGGAATTGATCATTCCCGGGTAGCGCCGACCCGATGCCGGCACGTTTCCGCACGACAACGAAACCCGCGCCGACGGATCGGGGTTCGGCACGCAAACGAGGCGAAGGTCCCCCCGATTCGGGACGTCGGACTCTGCGGGCGGCAGCGGGAGCGTGCGAGGTTCAGATCAGATCCCTTGCCCACCAACGGCGATGGCCAACAAACTCTGAGGAGTCTCTGAGATGATGGCACCAACGGTGTTCGTCGCACAAGCCCACTACCTCCACGCCGGGGTCGTGCAGATCTCCCTGGCGAATCTGCTGATCATCGTGCTGATGATCACCGCCTTCGTCCTGGCCCTGGTACTGCCCTTCCCGCGAGGTCACGAGGACCCCGAAGGAGCACCCGATGTCCGGAATTGAGGCAGACCGTATCGAGGTGCGGAGTTCCCGGAACTGGACCGTCAGGCTGCGGGAACGGATCGTCAGGACCGTTCCGCGCGGACAGTGGTTGCCCGATCGGCAGCCGGCTTACGTTCGTTCCTGGATCTACGTCTTCGGCGTGGCCTGCCTGGCCGCGCTGATCGTCGTCATCGCATCAGGTATCGCGCTGGCGGTCGAGGGCGCCGGCTGGTGGCATGTCTCCGCACTCGGCCATTTCGTCAACTCCGTCCACCTCTGGAGCGTCGAGTTGTTCTTCGGCTTCATGGTGGTTCATCTGTGGGGCAAGTTCTTCATGGCGGCGTGGCGGGGAAAGCGGGCACTGACCTGGATCACCGGCGCGATCGCCTTCGTCGGCTCCATCGGGACGGCTTTCACCGGCTATCTCTCGCAGTCGAACTTCGACTCGCAGTGGATAGCCGGTCAGGCCAAGGACGGCCTCAACGCAGTCGGTATCGGAAGCCGGTTCAACGTCTTGAACTCCGGCCAGATGCTGCTCTTCCACGTGTCGCTCCTGCCGCTGATCATCGGCGTGCTGGTCGTCCTGCACATCGTCCTGGTCCGTCGACATGGTGTGGTCCCGCCCTTCGACGCGGAACCTGCGGACTACCTCCGCACGGAGGTGCGTCTGCCCTCCCCGGAACCCGCCGTGCTCGCCATCACGCCGCCCGACCAACACGAGATACCCACGCCTCGTGAAGCTGTCGCACCAGTCATCGGGAGCGCGTCGTGAGCACGGTCGTGCGACGGTCACGTCGGTCCCCACCGGTGACGCCGGATTCTCACCTCTTCCCGACAAGGCCGTACGACCTGGTCAAGGAATTCGTCATCGCTCTGGGAGTTGTCCTGGTGCTGTCGTTGGTGCTGGCTGCAGTGTTCTCCTCACCCGACCGTCCGGCGCTGAGCCTGGCCGACTGGGCCACCAGGGCGCCGAACGACGTGGTCGCCACCGCGACCGCCGAGCTGGCCGGGACCAGCACCAGTGCCGGCTACGGGGCGCCCTACAACTCGTCCGCTCCCGGCCAGAAACTCGGACCGCTGTCACTTCAGAAGTGGGGCGGCGTCCAGATTCCGGTCGACAGCGCCAAGGATCTGGTGCTCGACCCGCTCGCCACCGTCACCGGCGATCCGGCGCTGACCAAGGCCCTGACCACCTGGTCGGCCGCCGGCGCCGACCAGCAGGCCGCCTGGGCCGGGTCCTACTCGGACGCACTGGCCGGAGCGCCGGACGGCAACCCGGCAGCTGTGGCACCCGGCGCCTACGGACCGGTCCCGGTGATCGCGGGTGGACTGCTGGCGCTCGCCCGCAGCGGGGGGCTGCAGAGCCAACTGACCGGCCAGAACAACTTCTACAGCTCCGACCAGACCAGGCCCATGCTGCTGCTGGCGGACGGTGCCTACCTGGAGGACCAGGCGCGTGCCGAACAACTGGGTGGTGACCAGTGGGGAATGATGAACGAGAGCGGTAACTACCCCGGTCAGCCGTGGATGTGGCTGTACACCTTCTGGTATCAGGTCAAGCCGTTCTCCACCTCCGACAACGCCGACGCCCTGGTGTGGGGCCTGATGATGTTGCTGACACTGGTCTTCGTGCTGGTGCCGTTCGTGCCCGGTCTGCGTTCGCTGCCGAAACACCTGCGGGTGCACCGGCTCATCTGGCGCAGGTAGAGCAGACCCATCACCGGGAGGATGCCGAACAGGCGTGCCCCGGACGAGTATCCCGCTGCTGGTGGGCTACTATCTGCGTATGGACGCAGATAAGCAGATTCGCAGGGAGTCGCTCCCCGGCGATCAGGTGGCACTGGCCGTCGAGGTGTTCCGGATGCTCGCCGACGGCACCCGCATCCAGATCCTGTGGGAGCTGATGGACCGGGAGATGTCGGTCAACGAGTTGGCCGACACCGTCGGCAAGCCGGGCCCATCGGTGTCCCAGCATCTGGCGAAGCTGCGGATGGCCAGGCTGGTCCGGACCCGTCGCGACGGCAATCAGATGTTCTACCAGCTGGAGAACGACCACATCAGGCAGCTGATCATCGACGCCATCAACAACGCCGAGCACGCCGGCCCCACGGTGCCGCGTCACCACCTGGTCCAGTCCGACCCTCTCAGCCTGCCGGCCATCCACATCCATGACGCCGCAACCGAATCGAGCGCATCATGAGCGCCGACTCGCGCCAGCACCCGCCGGGCGACCACGGCCACCCACACGGGCCGGACGGCGGTCACGGTCACGACCACGACCACGACCACGACCACCCGAGAGGGGCCAGGGGCCTTTTCCTGTCGATCTTCAAACCCCACAGCCACGACTCGGCCGACTCGATCGACGATGCGCTCGAATCCAACAATGCCGGGATCCGAGCGGTGAAGATCAGCCTCATCGCCCTGGGACTCACCGCGGTCGCGCAACTGCTGGTCGTCCTCGCCACCGGCTCGGTGGCCCTGCTGGCCGACACCATCCACAACTTCTCGGACGCCCTCACCGCGGTGCCGCTGTGGATCGCGTTCGTCCTGGCCAGGCGCAAACCGACCCGCCGCTACACCTACGGCTATGGCCGCGCCGAAGACCTGGCCGGCCTGTTCGTCGTTGCGATGATCACCCTCTCGGCGATCCTCGCCGGGTACGAATCGGTCCGCCGACTCATCGATCAGCAGCCGATCACCCACGTCTGGATCGTCTTCGCCGCCGGCCTCATCGGGTTCGCCGGCAACGAACTCGTTGCCGTGTACCGCATCCGTGTCGGCCGGCAGATCGGCTCCGCCGCGCTCGTCGCCGACGGACTGCACGCCCGCACCGACGGATTCACCTCACTGGCCGTCGCACTGGGCGCAATCGGCGTCATGCTCGGTTTCCCGCTCGCGGACCCGATCGTCGGAGTCGTCATCACCATCGCAATCCTCGCCGTCCTGAAAGGCGCTGTCGTGGAGGTCTTCCGCCGCCTGATGGACGGAGTCGACCCGAAGGTCGTCGCGGCCGCCGAACAAGCACTGGCCGACTCCCCCGGCGTGGCCGAGGTACGGCGGCTACGGATGCGTTGGGACGGACACCGTCTCACCGCCGAGGCCGACATCACCGTCGACCCGGCGCTGACCCTGCCCGCCGCCAGGGCCATCGCCCACGCCGCCGAACACCGCGTCCTCGACACCGTTCCGAAACTGGTCGTCGCCGACGTCCACGCCTACCCCGTTCCGGAGCCCGCCCACGCCCATTGATCCGCTGGGTGCCGGACCATCAGCGGCCGAAAATCCGTGCCAGTAAACCGTTCCCGGGCGCCGACGGCCTCTTGATGTGACCCGCGCAGCGCTCATCGCGGGGCACCCCACGCATCACAGACTCCACGTGCTGCCCACAACCTGCCCACGTCGTCTTGCCGCACTGCCTGCATGTTACGGCTCTGCACATCGACTTCAGCCCTTCGATCGAGTGACCTGGAATACTTCGCATGATACCCCCAGGGGTATGCTCCTAGAGGCCGCTCAACCTGTCACGCGTCAGCTCCAGGAGCAAACATGGCCAGGTCATCACCACCCCCGTCACGCAGCGTGGGTGGTACTGGGGCACGCGCGTCAACCAAGAGGAGATGGACCATGGTCGAACTGGCACCGGAGAAGATGACCGCTGTCCTCAATCGACTGCGACGCGCACAGGGACAACTGGGTGGCGTGCTCAAGATGATCGAGGACGGGCGCGACTGCCAGGATGTAGTCACCCAGCTCGCTGCCGTCGGCAAGGCCATCGACCGCGCCGGGTTCGCAGTGATCACCGCCGGACTCAAACAGTGTTTGCTCGAGTCCGGCGGCCAGGACACCCTCGACACCGCTGCGATGGAAAAGATGTTCCTCTCCCTGGCGTGAAGCCTGGGGGCGTTCGGTGCCACTGACCGGGACGCGGCGACGTTTACCCAATTCTCACCATTCTTGCTGTTGTCGATTGATTCTCATCGGACTCTGGCAACGGATATGCACGCGGTCACATCAAGACTGTGGTTTTGTCCAGCAATACCTGAGGGTTGACCGACGGGCCATTCATATCGGGCTCGACGGGCTCATGCTGAGAATCAATCGCCCGTTCAGCCACCAGTGAAGAAGGTTTCTGTGACCGCACCGACCCTGCCCGGCCGCCTCCAGACGGAGCAGGTCGATCGCCGTCGTCCGCACCCACCCGGTTCGCTCTCGGCGCGAGGATGGACCGCGCTGAGACGGGGCGCAACAGCAACCGTGTTCGTAATGGCCACCGTCGTAGGGGTAGCCCTGGGGGTTCGCGGCGTCGAGACATCCCCGGTGTCCCCTGCCGTCGCCGCTGCACCGGCGGCTGCTCCAGCAGCTGCACCGGCGGCTGCTCCACCAGCTGCACCGGCGGCTGCTCCACCAGCTGCACCGGCGGCAGTTGGGCCGGCCACCACCGGCGGCGGGGGCGCATCTCCGGGCGCTGACGAGCGGCCGGGCGGCGGTCAGGGCGGCAGGGGCCGCGGGGGCGGGACCCGGTGAAGCGCGACCGGTTCGCCCGGCGGTTCCTGACCGGGATCGGCAGCGGGGCCGTCGGCGCCGCGGTTCTCGCACTGGTCCGGGCGCCGTGGCCGCTGCCGATGGATGCGGCGCTGCTGGCGCACGTCACCGGTCTGCTTGCCGGCTATCTGGTCGCCGTGATGGTCATCCTGATGTCACGGATGCCAGTGCTGGACCGCCGGATCGGATCGGACACCCTGGCTCGCTGGCACGGAAAGGGCGGACGAATCTTCCTGATCCTGGTGCTGGTCCACGCCGGAGCAGCCGTGCAATCCTGGGCCGACGCCCGTCAGGAGGGCATCCTGTCGTCGATGCTGGACGTGCTCGGCCTCCCCGGCCTGGCGACGGCCACCCTGGGCACCGCGCTGTTCATCGGTATCGCAGTCATCTCGATCCGGGCTGCCCGACGCAAGCTGTCCTACGAGACCTGGCACGGGGTGCACCTTCTCACCTACCTCGCCATCGCGTTGTCGTTCGACCACGAACTGGCCGGGCCCAACCTGGCCGGGGTTCATCCGCTGCAGATCGGCTGGAGTCTGTTGTACGCCTGGGCATTTGCTCTCGTGCTGCGGTATCGCATCCTGGCCCCAGTGGGCAATCTCTGGCGGCACCGGCTCCGGGTCGAGGCGGTCATCCCAGAAGCCAAGGGCGTTGCGAGCATCATCCTGGCAGGCCGCCATCTGGCCGAACTGCAAGCCGAATCCGGGCAGTTCTTCCGCTGGCGTTTCCTCACCGCCCGGACCTGGCGCAGTGCCCACCCGTTCTCCCTCTCCGCCCCACCCCTTGACAACGAGATGCGCATCACCGTCAAGGCTCTGGGAACCGGCAGCACGCTGCTGCACTCGATGAGGCCAGGCACCCTGGTGTTCGCCGAAGGCCCCTCCGGGTCGATGACCGCTCGCAAGCGGACCCAGCCATCGGTACTGCTGATCGCCGGCGGCGTCGGCATCACCCCCATGCGGGCGCTGTTCGAAACCCTGGAACACCGTGGCGGGCGAATCACCCTGCTCTACCGCGCTTCCAGTGAGCAGGATGTCGTCTTCGATCGCGAATTGCGCTCCATCGCACACACTCGAGGTGCCGAGATCATCTGGATGATCGGCCGCTCGAGCGAACCGGCCAACCAGCTCACCGCCGACAATCTCCGACGGTTGGTGCCGGACGTCGCCCAACGGGACGTGTACCTGTGTGCCTCCCCCGCCCTGTCCACCGCGGTCAGAAGGGGACTCAGCCAGGCCGGGCTCCCACCGCACCGGCTCCACGAAGAGGTCTTCGACTTCTGAGGGAAAGGCAACGCGCCGTGGTGATCAACGATGGGCGATGACATGATCACGCGCCGCGATACGCAGTTGGGTACCGGTGAAGAGGATCGAGAGCAGCGAGACCCGACGCGACCATGACGCCGAGCAGCATCAACAGGGTTTGTGGACAAAGTGTGCCGTCAAGATCAACAACACGGCCTCGAATTCCAACGTACAAGGCCTGAACTGCGAAAACGTGGTGGAGCTGCAGGGAATCGAACCCTGGACCTCTTCGATGCGAACGAAGCGCGCTACCAACTGCGCTACAGCCCCGAACCCGGATCTCTCCGTGAACAGTCAGAAGAATACCAGCGCCCGGAGGGTGCCCCGGACACCCCGCATGCCCGTCGGGTCACCTCCAGAGGTGCAGAACTCACACCGACCGGAACGACTCACCGACGAGCACCGGGACCTTGGACGACACGTTCTCCTGGGCGGCCAGGTCGATCTCGGTGCCGTAGCCGTCGGCGATCAACTCCTGCCCGGACGCACAGGAGGCGAGCGCCGGGCCAACGGTCCGGTCGAGTTCGCGATAGGCAGCAGCCGCGGCCCCCGCCTCGGGCGACGCCGTCCCGAAACCGCAGCGCAGCAATGCATTCACCACCGCGCCGGCGCCCCAGAGATCTTCGACCGCGGGTCGGAGCTGATCACCCGGCCACCGTTCCCCGGCAGCCACCACAGCCACCGGTCCGCGGACGGCACCGGCGGTGATCCAGGCGGCAACGGCTGCGGCGTTCCGCAGGCAGGCGCCGACCACGACGGCTCCAGATTCGGCGAGTTGACGGGAGATGGTGGAGCCGTTCGGCGAGGGCAGCACCAGCTTCCGGGAGGTCGCCAGCGGGCCGGTGCGGGCAGCTTCCTGCACCGACAGCGGAGAGAGACTGACCCCGGTGGGCCCGGCCTCCCGGCGCCCGATGGCCAGTACGGCACCGCGGGTCGCTGCGAAAGCGGCGGCCGACGCGTCGCGGATTCGGAACGGATAGACCTCGATGCCTTCGTCGATCGCGACGGACAGCGTCGTGGTGAACGACAGCACGTCGACGACCACGACGGCGCCCGCTCCGTCGGCGATCGCGGTCGCGCCGGACAGGCCCCAGTCGAAGCGAATGGCCCAACCGGACTGACGGTGATCGTTCCGGGCGGGAGGCGTCATCGACCACCCCCGATGGTCACAGCCGGCTCAGCCGGTGGAGCGCATCGGGATCACTGTCCCGAGGCGCGACGGTAGAGAGCGGGCTGGTAGTAGTCCAGGTCGTCGAACGACGGATCGTCGTCCTCGAGATCGACGATCTCCCGGCCACGACGGTAGCCCGACGGCGGAACCTGTGACACCGCAACGGCTCCGCGACCGAAAGAACTGCCGGTCACCGGCTCCTCCTCGCGGTCCAGGTGGTACTCGGGCCGGATCTGCCGGGCCCGCCGCAATCGGGCGAGACGCCGAGCCGTGATGTCGTTCTCGATCCGCACCTGGCGGCGCAGGTACGTCAGGAACGCGACCAGCAGGAGTCCGGACACCACCGTCCCCGTCCACAGCATCGGGCTGAAGAGGTAGGCCGCGACCGAGAAGGCCAGACCGGCCAGCAGCAGGATCACCGCGACCCGGCGACGACGTGAATACCGGTACGCCCGAGCGGCTTCGGCGGCGTCGGGATCGTAGCCACCACGACCGGGACGGCGCGGGACCGGTCGCAACTGCGACTCGTCGAAGTTTTCCAGCGGGTCGCGCCGACCACTGCGTCGTGGTGCGTCCCGGCGGTGGTCCTCGTCGTACGAGGTGTAGGAGGCGGTCGCGTACCTCGGCTCGGCTGCTTCCTGGTACTCCGATCCGCTGGTGTACTCCTGCGCCCCGCTGTACTGCGCGACGCCGGCATAGCGCTCCTGCTCGGCGGTGCCGGAATGTTCGACAGCATCGGCGTATCCGACAGCATCGGAAGATCCGACAGCATCGGCGTACTCGACAACCTCCGCATACTCGACAACTTCGGCGTACTCGGCAGTTTCGGCGTACTCGACCGTCGCGGGCTCGCGGCGTCCCCAGGCCCGCAACCCGCGGCGAGATGCCTTCACCGGTTCGCGGTCCGCGACCTCGGCGTACTCGACCTCGGCGTACTCGGTCTCGGCGTACTCGATGTAGTCCGTGTCGGCGTCGGCACTCTCGTAGCCGTCCACGAACTCGCCGTCCTCGAGATGATCGTCCGATACGGCGTTCTCGTCCAGCTCGCGATTCTCGTGCAGCATGTCTTCCTGACCGGTGTAGTCGTCGTCGAACTCGTCACGCCGGCCGAATCGGGGTCGACGACGGACCGAGGACGAGGCCCGACGCAGCACCCGGAAAGTGCCGGTGTCCATGTCGGTTTCGGGTACCGGCTCGCGGCGCTTGGCGAACATCGGTACGAGGATCGCGAGCCAGAGGGCGACCAGGCCCACGATGACGACCGACGTGGGTATGGACATCGCGGCCCCCTCTCGATTCGGATGCGGTCGGCCGGACGTTCGGTGCAGCAACGGGCCTTGCGCTCACGCTAGCGACCGGGTGAGCCCAACCTCTGGAGGACACGCCAGTAACAATCACCCCATGCGCCTCTTGCGTATCTCCGACCGACCTGGGTGCCGACCAAGTCCTGGGTGCCGGCCAAGTCCTGGGTGCCGGCCAAGTCCTGGGTGCCGGCCAAGTCCTGGGTGCCGGCCAAGTCCTGGGTGCCGACCACGTCCTGGGTGCCGCCCCTCTGGAGCGGGCACACCCGCCCCGGCTCAGAACGGCGTCGGCCCCGCGCCCCTGCGCAGCACCGACCAGCGGGCCAGCAGATCCGCCGTCCCGCCGGGCACCTCCTCCCTGGTCATCGCGTACAGCAGGTGGTCACGCCAGGACCCGTTGATGTCGAGATACCGCTGCAGGTAGCCCTCCTGACGGAAGCCGACGTGGGTGACAACCGCCTGGCTCGCGGTGTTCTCGGGCGCGATCGTCGCTTCGACCCGGTGCAGCCCAACTGGTCCGAAGGCATGACCGACCGCGAGGGCCACGGCCGCGGTCGCCACTCCCCCACCCTGCACGGTCGAATCGACCCAGTAGCCCACCCAGGCCGACCGCAGGGCACCTCGCTGGATCCCGCCGACGGTGATCTGACCGATGAACTGGCCGCCCAGTTCGATGACGAACGGGAGCACCTCGCCCCGGCGGGACGCCGACATCAGCAGCGTCCGGTGAGAGTGCCACTGCACCCGGGTGTGTCGATCCGCCCAGGACAGCGCGCTGGTGGCGTCCCAGGGCGAGATCAGCGCCTCGTCACGGATCCGGATCAGCTGCCAACGGTCACCGTCGGACCGTCGCAGCGGTCGGAGTCCGACTGCACCGGCCCGGACCTGTACCGGACCCAGCTTTGCCGGCCAGCCCGGGTGACGGCCGGCCGACGGCCACCCGTCAGCAGTCAACGGAACTCAGGCTCGCTGCGCCAGAAACGAGACCGACACTTCTGTCCCCACGGGGATCTCGGTCGCGCTCTCGTCGACGAGCACCAGACAGTTGGCCTCGGCCAACGAGGCGAGCAGATGGGTCCCGCCACCACCGAGGACGTGCACGAGGTACTCGTCGTCCTCGTCACGCATCAGCTGCCCGCGCAGGAACTGGCGCCGGCCCTCTGGCGAGACGATGGGTTCCAGCGTGCGGGCGGTCACGGTGCGGCGGTAGGGGTTTCGTCGTCCCAGCATGACGCGCAGGACCGGCCGCACCATCACCTCGAAGACCACCAGCGCCGACACCGGATTGATCGGAAGGAGAAAGGTCGGCACGGCGTCAGGGCCGAGACGACCGAAGCCCTGGGCCGAACCGGGCTGCATCGCGACCCTGGTCAGATCCAGCTCGCCGAGTTCGGAGAGCGCCTCCACCACCAGTTCCGCGCTGTGACCACCGGCCGCGCCGGAGATCACCACCACCTCCGACACCAGCAGTCGGGCCTCGACCAGCTCCCGCAACTTGCGTGGGTCGCGGGGTGCGATCCCGACCCGGTTGACCTCGGCGCCGGCGTCACGGGCGGCCGCCGCCAGGGCGAACGAGTTCACGTCGTAGACCTGGCCGGGTCCGGGCGACCGCGAGACGTCCACCAGTTCGTCGCCGACCGAGATGATCGACAGTCGCGGCTTGGGGTGCACGAGAACCTTGTCCCGCCCGACCGCGGCCAGCAGTCCGACCTGCGCCGACCCGATGAACGCCCCGGAGCGCACGGCGACGTCCCCTGGCTGCACGTCCTCGCCGGTCCGCCGGACGTACTGTCCGGACCCGACCGCGCGGGTGATGTTGACCCGGGCGCTCGCGCGCTCAGCGGCAGATCGTGGCACCACGGCGTCGGCGATGGTCGGCAGCGGAGCCCCGGTCGCGACGTAAACGCACTGGTGGGGTTGCAGGCGATGGGCTGCGCGGGTGCCAGCGTCGATCTCGCCGACCACCGGCAGAGCGATCGGGTTCATCGGGGACGCGCCCTGTACGTCCACGGACCGCACGGCGTAACCGTCGACCGCGGCCTGGTCGAACGCGGGCAGGGCAGCCGAGGCCACCACCTCCTCGGCACACAGCAGGCCCTGCGCCTCGGAGATGGCCACCCGGACCGGCGGAGGCGTCAGCGCCGCAGCGAGCACCAGATCGAGTTGGTCGGTGACCGAACGCATCAGATTCCCTGGTCCCCTCGGGTGGGCGCCGGTCGACGGGCAGGCGCCGAACGGGGCCGCGGGTCAGCCCACCGGCCCGGGAGCAGCATCGAGTCCTCGGTCATGAAAGGCAACGCTACTGTCTCCACCCCGGGCAGGGGCCGCCGACACCACGGACGCCACCCTGTTTGCTGCCTGGACTACCGCCATGCGGGCCGCCTTCCGGGCTGGCTTCGGGGCCGCCTTCCGGGTTGTCTTCCGGGCAGTGTCCCGGGCCCGCGTCCCGGGCCATCAGATTACGGTGGATCGGTGGCCGACCAGCAGCACGACAGCGATCGGAAGAACGCCCTCCGGCAGCGTCTCCTCGCCGTCCGCAGGTCCCGTTCCCACGCGGACCGACTCGAGGCTGCCGCCGCCAATGCCGCGCACCTGCTGGATCTGCTCGTCGACCGCCACACGGTCTGCGGCTACCTGCCGCTTCACAGCGAGCCGCTGACGACCGAATTATTTGACGGCCTGACCGCCGTCGGGACGACGGTGCTGGTGCCGGTCATCACGGCGAACGCTGCCCTGGACTGGTGCCGCTATCCGACCCCGACCGAGCCCGGGGCCTTCGGGATCGCCGAACCGTCAGGCCCGCGTCTCGGCCAGCAGGCGGTCCGTTCGGTGGACGCGATCCTGGTCCCCGCCCTGGCCGTCGATAGTGCCGGCCATCGTCTCGGTCGGGGCGGCGGTCACTACGACCGCACTCTGGCCCTGCTGGACGACCCCGGCCAGCAGCCCGGCGCGCCCGGCCTGCTGCTCGTGGCAGTGCTCTTCGACGACGAGATCGTTGACGACCTACCCGTCGAGGCCCATGACAGACCTGTCGGCGCGGTGCTCACTCCGAGGCTGGGATTCCGCTATTTCCGCAGGTGAACGTCGGCGCGTTTGCACCCCGGCACCCTCTGAGCGCATCATCGAACTGGCAGTCCGACATGCCGAGTGCCAGCATCACCGGGACTCGGTATGGGCTCCATCATCAGAAGTCGATACCTTGGGCGCCTCGGGCGCGAGGTGACCGTCGGAGGAAAAAGCGTGCCCACGTACCAATACGCCTGCACAGAGTGCGAGCACCGCTTCGAGCAGGTCCAGGCGTTCTCCGATTCGTCCTTGACCGACTGCCCGGTGTGCGGAGGAAAGCTCCGCAAGGTCTACGGATCCGTCGGCGTCGTGTTCAAGGGCAGCGGCTTCTACCGCACGGACTCCCGCTCGGGCGCAGCCAGTGCCGTCTCCGGCGATGGCAAGTCGGAGAAGTCCGAGAAGTCGGACTCCTCGTCTTCCTCGGACGCCGGCAAGACGGCCGCCAAGGAGTCGAGCGGCTCGGGCGCCAAGTCCGATGCCGGTTCCTCCTCCAGCAGCTCGTCGAGCTCCTCCAACGGCGGCTCCTCCAATGGCGGATCGTCCTCGAGCGGGTCGCCTTCGAGCGGATCGTCGTCCAACGGGTCCAGTTCCTCGAGCGCGGGCAAGACCACCACTGCGTCGAAGTAGCGGGCTCGGTTCGAACGGGCCGGGCTCCTTTCGAGTGATCGGGCTGGGCGAATTGGCAGGTTCCCGGCGACGAGTTGTCCCCATGCCCGAAACCATCCACATTTGCCAACGGGTCGTCGCCGGATGGGATCCGTCGATCTAGCGTCGTCAGGATGTCGACTGCTGCAACGGGACCACGGCGATGAGGCGGGGCCAAGGGCTGCAACCACAGTGGCGTGACCGCCTGTCCACCCGGCTGACCAGCCGACGACGGGGCGGGCCGCGTGGGCGGGCTGCGCGGCGTGCGGTGGCCGTACTGCTGTTCATCGCTGCGGGCGTTCTTGCCGCTACGACCCGACAGGACCCCGTCCCGGGCACCGACGTCGTTGTAGCCGCCAGGGACCTGCCGGCGGGCGCGGCCCTGCGGGCGAGCGACCTGACGATCATTCGTGTCCCATCCCTGCCCGACGGGGCGCTGCGCTCCTCGTCCGCGGCCACCGGACGGCTGCTGGCCTCGCCCGTCCGCCGGGGCGAGATGCTGACCGACGTCCGACTGGTCCCGAACAACGGCCCGCAAGCGGGGCCCGGCCGAGTTGCCGTCCCCGTCCGGCCGTCCGATGCCGGGACAGTCGGACTGCTCAGCCCCGGTGTCCACGTCGCCGTCCTGTCGATCGCCGACAACGGCCAGGGGACGGTGCTGGCGGCCGATGCGGTGGTGCTCGCGATACCGCCGCCCTCGCCGTCGGACAACGCAAAACGATTGGTGGTGCTAGCTGTCCCGACAGCGACGGCCGACCGGATCACCGCAGCCGGCTCGACGGGCACCATAGCGCTCCGGTTCGCGGCCGGATGATCTTGGTCCCACCAGACAATCGTCAGGGCTATTCCCGACATCGACGCAGAGTAGGGTTCGCCGCGATCAGCTGAACGTGGCCACCCAAGTGCCCACCTGAACAAGGGGAGCTTCCCGTGCTCAAAGGCTTCAAGGACTTCATCCTGCGAGGAAACATCGTCGAACTGGCGATCGCAGTGGTCATCGGCACTGCTTTCACCGCCGTCGTCACCGCGTTCACGAGATACATCATCAACCCGATCATCGCCTCGTTCGCCGGCACCTCCGCCAACGGCCTGGCCGTCCAGCTGGTGAACGGAAACGCCGCCAGCATCATCGATTTCGGCGCGCTGATCACTGCGATCATCACCTTCGTCATCACCGCGGCCGTCGTCTACTTCATCTTCGTGGTGCCGATGAACAAGCTGTCCGAGCGTCGCAGGCGGGGCGAGGTCCAGGTCGCCGCCGACCCCACCGAGCTGCAGCTGCTCGTCGAGATCCGCGATCTGCTGAAGACCCAGCGCCCGGTCTGATCCACCCACCGCGATCCGCCGACCGGAGGATGGGGATCCTCCGTTCGTCAGTCGGCGTCCGTGAATCGCGGTTTGGTCAACACCCGCTCGTCAACGACCTCGTCGACACCCGATCGTCAACAACCACCCACTCGTGAACAACACTGCCGATGGAATCCGGGACAGCAGTCAGCCGCCGTGGTGCGGCGGTCTGTTGTCCCGGTACCACTGCTCGCTGTAGCCGTCAGACCCGGAATCCTGACCACGCTCGTCACGGGTGGTGTCCGGCAGCACGTCGCCGAAGATGTCGTCCAATGCCTTTCGGTCGATCTTCCGCTGCGGGGTCTCGTGGCGGTGCCCGGGATCCGCTGCTGCTGAACCTGAATCATTCGGGGCGTCTGCGCCGCCATCCGGGGGTAGTTTCATGCCCATCACCCTGCCACCACAGCACCCAGCAACCAGCAACCAGAGGCACCCAGCCACCATCAGCAGCCAGCCACCATCAGCACCCAGCCACCATCAGCACCCACCAGCCACAGCAAGCGGAGGAGCATTCGCCATGAGCTTTGTCGAGAAGGCCAAGGACGTCGCCGAGGACGTCGGCGAGAAGGCCAAGGATTTGGCGGAGACGGTGGGAGACAAGGTCTCCGATGTCGCGGGGCCGGCCTGGGACAAGGTCAAGGATGTCGCCGAAACCGTCGGGGACAAAGTGTCGGAGGTTGCCGGCGACGTCAAGGACAAGATCTTCGGATCGCACCCGGATGCGGCCGACAAGGTCGCCGACGCCGGCGATGCGATCGCGGACGCCGGATCGAAGACCGCCGACTCCGCGAGGTCTGCCCTCGAATCGGCGACCGACAAGGCCGCTGACGTGGCCGACAAGACCACCAAGGCCTGACTGTCGGCATCAAGGCTTGACGTCGGCCTGCTGCGACGTCGGGGCGGGCGGGCGAAGGGCGCGGATGCCGGCGGCGCCCGGCGATCCGATCGCGGTCGGCTCAGATCTCCGGATCGGAGAGTTCGCCGATGACGTGCACGGCGAGCGGGATCAACGTGGCGAGTCCGTCCCGGATGGCCTGACGCGACCCGGCCACGTTGGCGACCATGGTCGAGCCGGAGATGCCGACCAGTCCGCGCGAGACGACGGCATCGACCACGCCGGCAGCCATGCCGGACCACCGGAGGGCCTGGGCGATGCCCGGCAGTTCACGGTCCAGGACCTCACCGGTGACGTCCGGGGTCACGTCGCGGGGCGAGATGCCGGTCCCACCAACGGTCACCACCAGATCGACCCCACCGATGACGGCGGTGTTCAGCGCGTTGCGGATGTCGACCGCGTCGGACGGGACCGCCACCGACCCGTCGACGACGAAGCCCGCCTCGGTGAGCAGTTCGGTCACCAGGGCACCGGCACCGTCGTCGCCCTCCCCGTGCACGAGCTGATCGGTGATCGACACGATGAGCGCCCGGCCGGCGTGTGGTGTGGTCGGCATGCTGACCCTTCCTGCTCGAAAATCGGCCGCCCGAAAGATCGGCGGCAATCGGCTGCCCTGGAACATCGGCAGTGGAACGTCGGCTGTGAAACGTCGGCACCGCTGGCGGAACCGAAAGCCTGTCGATAGGAGACTAGCCACCGGCCGGGCACGTCCTCGCCGGGGCCCTGCGCCGGCCTGAGGTTAAATCGCCTCCATGCGGCTGATCCTCCTCCGGCATGGCGAATCGATCGGGAACGTCGACGAGTCGGCCTTCTGCCGGGTTCCCGACCACACGATGGAACTCACCGACGTGGGCCGCGAGCAGTCGAGGGAGGCCGGCCTCAGGTTGCGCGAGGTGATCGGGCCGGCCCCGATCGACGTGTTCGTCAGCCCCTACCGCCGTACCTGGCAGACGCTGGAGCTGCTCGGTCTGCAGGACCGGGTGCGACGGGTGCGGGAGGAGCCGCGGCTGCGGGAGCAGGACTGGGGCAATCTCCAGACGCTCGCCGACCAGGTCCGCCAACGTCGGGAGCGAGACGCGTTCGGCCACTTCTTCTATCGCCTGGCCTCGGGAGAGTCCGGCGCCGACGTCTACGACCGGCTCACCGGATTTCTGACCGGACTGACATCACCGTGGGCCGACCGGGCTGACGAGCCGGGGCGGACGGTGCTGCTGATCACCCACGGCCTGGCCATGCGGTTGGCCTGCATGGCGCTGATGGGCTGGACCGTGGCGGAGTTCGAGGCGCTGTCGAACCCGTCGAACGGTGACTTCCGGGTGCTGACCAGACTCGGCAACGGATCGCCGACCGGCGGTGGTCTGCTCGGCCTCGGCCCCGGGTGGGAACTCGACCGGCCGTTCGCCACCTGGAGATAGCGCGAGTTCGGATCAATCCGTTCCGTCGGTGAGGAAGGCGATCGCGGCGGCGCGGAAGACCGAGGACGTGACCGCATTGATGTGGCCCCGTCCGGGCAGCCACAGATGACGCCCGTCGGGCAGCCCGTCGGCCCAGCCGAGGGTGTCGTCGGTGATGAAGTCCTGGTCCCCGGCGACTGCCAGGGTCGGCACCCGCATCACACCCGGGTCGAGTACGGACCTATCGCTGCCCAGCCCTCGGACCATCGCCGCCAGCGCGGCGAGGTCGTTGTTCCGGCCCGACCTCGCGATCGTCGCGAGCCTGCGTGCCGGGCTGTCCGGCCCGTCCGCTCCGGCCAGCGCGGCGGTGAACTCGGCGAACTGCTCGTCGTCGAGCGACCCGAGCGGGGCTCGACCGTCGTAGCCCCCGATCACTACGCGGCGGATGTGCGGGAGTCCCGCACTCCAGGCGGGACGCTCCAGCCCGGTGACGGACCCCGTCGCCGCCGCCACCAGTTCACCCACCAGTCGGCTGCCCATCGAGTAGCCGACCAGATCGATCTGCGGTGTCGGTCCGAGCCGGGCCGGCAGTGCGGCCAGGACGAGGTGCAGATCGGTGAGCACGATCGGCAGGCTGTAGGCGGCCGGGTCGTGGGGCTTGGTCGAAAGACCATGGCCCCGTAGATCCACGGTGACGCTGGTGATGCCGGCGCGCTCCAGGCCGCGCAACCAACCGGTGGCCGACCAGTTGGCGTTGCCGCTGGAGCCGAACCCGTGCACCAGCAGCACCGGCGGACCCCCGGCCGGGCGGATCCGGACGGAGATCGCGGCGCCGTCGGCCCCGGTGACCTCCAGCGCAATCGAGTCGGGCGGCGCAGCGGTCATGGCGTCCATCGTGCCCGGCCGACGTCTGGGTGAGGCACGCAGGCCCGGCCGGGACCGCTAGGGTCTTCACGTCGCTCGGTCCGGCACGCAGGCCGGTCGCCGAGCGGGCGCGTCGAGACTGACTTTCCGGTGGACAGAACCCACCGTCGGCAGAATGAGGGAGCACTCATCGTGGCAAACCGCCGCAGTACCGCCCGTGACCTCGCCCAGATCGCGGTCTTCGCCGCGCTGATCGCCGCCCTCGGCCTGCCGGGAAAGATCCTCGTCGGTGCGAGCGCCGTGCCGATCACGTTCCAGACGCTCGGTGTGATGCTGGCTGGAGCGATCCTGGGCGCCCGCAAGGGATTCCTGGCCGTGCTCACCTTCGACGTGCTCACCTTCGCGGGGCTCCCGCTGCTCGCCGGTCCGCGGGGCGGGCCGGCTCCGTTCACCTCCTCGGTTTCGGCCGGGTTTCTCTACGGCTGGCTGCTCGGGGTGGTGGTCATCGGGTTCCTGACGAGCGCGATCATGCCGAAATACCCGTTGTGGGCCGGAATCCTGGCCACCGCCGCGGGTGGCATGGTGCTGATCTATGCGGTGGGGATCCCATGGTGGGCGATGCGCGGTCATTTTTCCCTCAGCTACGTGACCAGCCTGAACCTCATCTTCCTGCCCGGCGACTCCGTCAAGGTGGTGATCACCGCGCTGGTCGCCAAGCAGGTCCATCGGGCGTATCCCGGCCTGATCAGACCGAGGGCGTCGAAGCGTGCCGTCGTGGCCGCACCGTCCACCTCGGTCGGCCCGGCCGACCTGTCCGACAAGCTGCCCGAGCGATCCGGCGAGAGCCAGGGGACCACCCCACTTGGATGACGTGGTCCACGATCAGGCGGTCCGGCTCGGCGGGCGGGGTGGCCGGGTGGCGATCTCCGTCGCGGGTCGACGTGTCACCTACGCCGAACTCGAAAGCCTGATCGACCAGCAGCACATCCCTGGCTCGGGTCTACTCGATACCGCCGGTTTCGACGTCGTCGACACCCTCGTCGCGGTCTTCTCGGCGGCGCAACACGGCTTCGCCGTCCTGGTGCGGGATTCCGAAGCCCCCTCACCCCTGATCGACGGGCTCGACCGAGGGCTGCCCGCCGGCACGTTCCTGGTGGCGATGACGTCCGGTTCCGCTGCGGCGCCGCGGGCGATCCTGCGCACTGCGGCTTCCTGGTCGTCCTCGTTCGAACCGCTGTCCCGGCTGACGGGCCTGACCGACGCCGACACCCTGCTGCTGACCGGTCCACTGCACTCGACGCTGCACCTGTTCGGTGCGGTCCATGCCCTGTGGCTCGGTGCGCACCTGACCGACGAATCGACCGAAGCGACTGCGGCGCACGTGGTTCCGGCTGCGCTGGACCGCCTGCTGGACGAACGGTCTCCGATGCTGCGGATGGTCGTGGTGGCCGGAGCAGCCCTGCCGCCGTCGCTGGAGTCCCGTGCCGCGGCGGCTGGCCTTCGCCTGGTGGAGTACTACGGGGCGGCGGAGCTCTCGTTCGTCGCGGCTCGGATCAGCCCGGCACCGTTGACCGCGTTCCCCGGCGTCCGGGTCGAGATCCGCCGCCACGAACTGTGGGCGGCCTCGCCGTACCTGTGCCTGGACCGGATCGGCGGCCCGCCGCTGCGCGGATCCGCCGACGGGTTCCGGACGGTCGGCGATCTGGCGTCGATCGCCGACGACGGCCGGATCGAGGTGCACGGGCGGGGCGATGCCGCTGTCACCACCGGCGGCCACACCGTCGTGGTCGAGGACGTCGAAGCGGCGCTGGCCGCACTTCCGGGGGTGCACGAGGCCGCGGTGGTCGGGATTCCGCATGACCGGCTGGGCCAGGTGGTCGCAGCGGCTGTGATTCTCGACGCCGGAACCGATCTCGCTGCGGTCCGCCGGGCGGCGCGGACGGCGCTGAACGGTCCCGGCCTCCCGCGTGTGTGGCGGGTGGTCACTGCGTTGCCCCGCACCGGCAACGGCAAGATCGCGCGTGGTCGGCTCGCCGCCGACCTTGCCGTCCCGAGCCGGTCGGTACGGTAGGACCCCGTGCCCTCCCACTCCTCCCGCCGATCGTCCGGGGGCGGCCGACCGTCCGATCCGGTGATCGTCTCGGGGCGCCGGACGGCCATCGCCACCGCGGGCCACGGGTTCGCCGGACTGGGCACCACCGAGTTGGCCGCTCCGCTGCTGGCCGACGCCGTCGCCTTCACCGCCTCGCTCGATCTACCGGTGGACGACGTCATCCTGGGCAACTGCCTGGGCGCCGGCGGTGATGTCGCCAGGGTCGCCACCCTGGCGGCCGGGCTCGGCGTCGCGGTGCCGGCGGTCACGGTGGATCGTCAGTGCGGGTCCGGACTGGACGCGGTGCTGCAGGCCGCCGCCCGGGTGCGCTCCGGCGACGCCCGGCTCGTGCTGGCCGGTGGGGTGGAATCGGCCTCGACCGCGCCGTGGCGCAGTTGGCCACCCGTCGGCGACGCGGCGCCGATCCGGTACACCAGGGCGCCGTTCGCCCCGCCCGGATTTCCCGATCCGGACATGGGCCAGGCCGCCGACGAACTCGCCCGCCGCCGGGGCATCAGCCGGGTCCGTCAGGACGAATATGCCAGTCGCTCCCACGTTCTGGCCGCGCACTCGACTGCCGCCGGTACCTTCGAGGTCGAGATCCTCGGCGTGGCAGGACTTCTCCGGGACGAGCGTCCCCGTAGCAAGATGACCGTCGAGCGGCTGGGCAGACTGCGTCCCACCTTCACCGCTGCTGGTTCTGCCACCGCCGGAAACTCCTGCGGAATCTCCGATGGCGCCGCGGTCGTCTCGGTGACCACCGCGGAACATGCACGCGTCGCCGGACTGCCGTTCTTCCGCATCCTGGGCGCCGCGGTGGCCGGTTGCGATCCGGCCGTCCCGGGGTTGGCCATCGAGGCAGCTACCCGAAAGCTGTTGCAGCAGAGCGCGATTGCCGACAACGGCATCACCTTGGCTGACATCGGGGCGATCGAGATCACCGAGGCCTTCGCCTCGGTCGCTCTGGCCGCGATCGATGGCCTCGGCCTCGATGGCGATCTGGTCTGCAGCGACGGCGGTGCCATCGGTCTTGGACATCCTTGGGGGGCGTCAGGAGCAATTCTGGTGGTGCGCCTGATGACGCGGATGAGCCGACCCGACGGACCTCCGGTCGGCCTGGCGGCCTGCGCCATCGGCGGTGGACAGGGCATCGCTGTCCTGCTCGAGAAGGCGTCGACGTGACCGAAATCCGTTTCCAGGGCGTGCATCACCGCTTCGGCGAGCGGGTGGTGCTGGACGGAATCGACCTCACCCTCACCGAGCAGCGGATCGGCATCGTCGGCGGGAACGGCTCGGGCAAGTCGACGCTGGCCCGGATGATCAACGGGCTGGTCGAGCCGACGTCGGGCGTGGTGAGCGTCGATGGTCTGGACACCGTGCGCGAGGGCAGGAAGGTCCGTCAGCAGGTGGGCTTCGTCTTCACCGATCCGGACAACCAGATCGTCATGCCGACGGTCGCCGAGGACATCGGATTCTCGCTGCGCCGATCGGGTCTGTCCAAAGCCGAGATCGCCGACCGGGTCAGCGATTCGCTGAGGAGGTTCGGACTGTCCGGCCACGCCGACCACCCGACTCACCTGCTGTCGGGCGGACAGAAGCAGCTGCTCGCCCTCGCTGCGGTGCTCATCCGTCGACCGGCCGTCGTCGTCGCCGACGAACCGACGACCCTGCTCGATCTCCGCAACGCCCGCATGGTGTCCGAACTGCTCGGATCGCTGGACGAGCAGGTGGTGCTGGTCACCCATCATCTGCAGCTGCTGACCGACTTCGACCGGGTGCTGCTGATCGACGGGGGCCGGGTCGCCGCCGATGGTCCACCGGCGTCGACGACCGCGCACTACGAGGCGTCGAGCACGTGAGCGTCATCGGTCTCTACACCCCCGGACGCTCCTGGCTGCACCGACTCCGGGCCGGGTGGAAACTGGCCGGCATGTTGATTGCGCTGGCCGGACTCATTGCCCTGCAACACCTCTGGCAACTCGGGGTGGCGGCTGTGATCATCGGGGTCGGGTTCGCGACTGCCCGGATCCCCTGGCCGGCGATCTGGCGTCAGCTCAGACCGCTCCGCTGGTTGTTGCTCCTGATCGCCGTGGCGCAGGTCGTGCTGTCCGGCTGGTACTCCGCAGCCATGGTCTGCGGCGGGTTGCTCGTCTCGCTCGCCGTCGCCACCCTGGTCACCCTGACCACCAGGGTGTCCGAGATCCTCGACGTCTGCCAGCGGCTGTTGCGTCCGTTCACCCGGTTCGGGCTGGACGCCGACCGCGTCGGGTTGGTCCTGGCGATGACGATCCGCTGCATCCCGCTCCTGACGGGCATCGTCGACGAGGTGTCGCAGGCCCGCAAGGCCCGCGGACTCGGCTTCTCGATCGTCGCCCTCGTCGTTCCGGTGGTGGTCAGGGCACTGCGCAGTGCCGACGCCATGGGTGAGGCGCTGATCGCCCGGGGCGTCGACGACTGAGCGCCTACCGGCCTGCGACGCCGATCGGTCAGTCCCGCAACAGATGCCGCGCCAACTGGTAGCTCTTGTCGTCGAAGAGCACCAGGGTGGCCTTCTCCACCTGCGAGTCCGCGCCGCAGAGGGCGCCGAGCGCCTGCTCGATCGCATCGCGGCGCGGCCAGCCGTAGGCCCCCGCCGAGATCAGTGGGAACGCAATGCTGCTGGCGCCCAACTGGTCCGCCACCGCCAGGCAGCTGACGTAGCAGGCGCGCAATTGCTCCTGCTGGACGGCGACCCTCCTCGGTTCGGGACCGCCGTAGATGGGCCCGACGGTGTGGATCACCCAGCGGGCGGCCATCTGTCCACCCGAGGTCGCCACGGCCTGGCCGGTGGGCAGACCTCCTCGGTACTGCTCGGTCTGGCGCAGGGCCCGGCATTCGGTGTCCATGATCGGCCCGGCCGCCCGGTGGATCGCGGCGTCCACCCCACCGCCGCCGGTCAGCGCCGAGTTCGCAGCGTTGACCACGGCATCCACCTGCGCGGCGGTGATGTCGCCGCGGACCACATCCAGATCCATCCGCTCATTGTGGTCCTGCTCCCCGACCTCCGCCCGGCAACCGAGGAAGGCAGCCGGTGTACCGATCAATAGCTGACGATGATACCGGTTCGATCCGCCGAGAACTCGACCTCAGCAAGGCTTTCCACCGTCGGGGCGTTCAGGGACGAGTGGGTGGTGAGCAGCCCGACGACGGGGATGCCGGCCGCCCGGGCCGAGGTCACCCCGGCCGGCGCATCCTCGAAGACCAGACAGCGCCGGGGCGCACGCCTGACCCTGGCGGCGCCGAGCAGGTAGGGAGCCGGGTCCGGCTTGCCCAGCGCGACGTCGTCGGCGGTGATCAGGAACCGCGGCGTCGGCAGGCCGGCGGCCGCAATCCGGGCCGTCGCGAGCCGGCGACTGCCACTGGTCACGATGGCCCACCGGGTGGTCGGCAGCACGTCCAGGGCGGTCAGCGCGCCCGGCATTGGCATGACGTCGCCGGTGTCCGTCGATTCCCCGACGACCATCATCTCCTCGAGTTCGTCGACACGCTCGGCCGGCAGGTCGGGGTCGATCATGCGGAGCGCCTGCCGACCGGGGATGCCGTGGATGAACGGTTCGACTTCGCTGTACGGGCGGCCGATCTCGGCGGCCAGACGGCGCCAGTTCCGTTCCACGCTCGCAGCGGAATCAACCAGCGTGCCGTCCAGATCGAAGAGGATCGCGTCGGCGACGAGTTGTGTCATGCCACTCTGCCTATCACGGCGGTCCCGCCACCTCTGCAGTGCCGACACCGCTGGGCGTCGTTTCACGCACTGGGATCCGGGCAAACTACTCCTGTGGCCGTCAGCGGACCCGTACCGTGAACCACACCGAACTGGCGGTGATCACCTCAGCAGGGGGCGGATGGGCGTGCGCAGCACTCAGACTTCGCCGGACGCGCCGGCCGGGCAGGTCACGACAGAGGAACTCTCGATGGAGCAGTCGACGGACGTGCTGGCCAGGATCCTGCTGGCGGCGGCGACCTACCCGACCAGACCCGCGCTCTCCGGCGCGCACGGTCGGACGCTGCGTTACCGCGATCTGGCCATCGTCATCCTTTCGACCGCAAAACGTCTGCGCCGCAACGGCTTTCTGACCGGCGACCGGCTGCTGAACGGGCTACGGCCGAGCCCGACGGGCGTGGTGCTGACCCTGGGCACGATCGCGGCCGGCGGCATCGTGGTCCTCCCCGAACCGGGTACGGGCGGTGCAGGCTTCGCAGCGGCCGCCGAGTTGTCCGCCCCGCGGTGGGCGGCCGCCGATGCTGCGAGCTGGGCCTCGGGGGCCTTCCGCCCGTTCCGTCCCGGTAGCGGATCCAGCGGGTGGGGCCTACCGGCGGTGCAGGGTGAGCGGGTACGGACCATCCGACACGGTCGCTGGCTGCCCGGTGTGCCGTCCGGGAGCATCTCGACCCGTTCGCTGACCCAGGGACGGGGCCCGTCCGATGAACCACTCCCCGACCTGCGGGCGGCCGCCGACACGACGGCGCTGATCCTCTTCGCCTCGTCCCTGCTCGTTCCCGAGCCCCTGTCGTCGACGTCTCCGGTTCCCGATCGGCCCCGGGGCATCCTGCACACCCGCGGATCGTTCGGGGTCAACCTGATCGAGGCCGCGTACCGCTACGAGATGGACCGACGGTCCAGGGTCTACCTGGACGACCTCTCCATCGGCCTGTCCGCCCTGGCCGTCGGGGCGCACTGGCGCCTGCCTTCGCCGACCGCCAGTCCCCGAACCGACCCGGCCCGTTTCACCAAGGGCATCGGGCGCGCAACACACATCCATCTCGCGACGCACGAGGTGACCGCCGTGCTGGGGGCGATCGGCGAGAGACTGACCCCAGCACCGACTGCGCTGCGACAGGTGCTGGTGGATGGCACGTCGGTTTCCCCCGAGCTGGTGACGCGAACCTCCTCGTCGCTCCCGCACGTCCGGTTGCTGACGGTCTACGGGGTCCCCGAGATCTATCCGATCGCAGTCGGCGAGGCGCTGCCGGAGGCGGGGCCGAAGGCGGGCGGCGGGTCCTCTCCGTCGAGCGAACTCCTTGCCGGCGTGTCAGCCCGAACCCCTGATGGCGAGCTGACCGTCGGCGGGCCGCCCCTGGCCGTCGGCTACCTCGACGAATCGTCGATGGCCGAGTACAGCACCGGCGATCTCGCGCACCTGGACGGTCGTCGTCTCGTACTGCTCGGACGACGACACCACCTGATCCGCCGTGGGCGGACGATCATCCACCCGGAGTCCTACCAGGCCGGGGTGGAGTCCCTCCCGGGTGTCGGTCACGCCGCCCTGCTGGCGACGACGGACGACAACGGCATCACCAGGATGATTCTCGCCGTGCAGCCGGCCGGACAGCCCGTCAACGACCATCCCCTGGCCGGCGAGCCCAAGCAGTCGAACAGTCGCGATGACGACCGACCCGATGCCCAGCAGATCTCGGTGCTGCTCGGCCATCCCTTGGCGGCCAGCGTTGCCGCCGGCCTAGCGGGCGTCGTCGGCGACAGCGCCCTCCCGGACCAGATCGTGGTGCTCAGCGCACTTCTCGCCGGTCCGGACGACCACGAGGTCGACCGGGCAGCGCTGCTCGGGTTGGTGGCCGACGTGACCGCCGGTGAGGCCGGGGTGCCGGAGGCCGAGGTCGACGGGCGTCGAGGACGGCGTCGGCGTCTCACTGCGGTCAGGAACCCTGTCGATCCAGAGGAACAGGCCCACCGATAGCCCGATCAGCAGGGCACCGAGAACCTTTTCCGTGGTGAGGGTTTCGTCGAGCCAGATGACTGCGCTGACCAGTCCGAACGCCGGTGCGAGGTTGATGATGACGCCGGCCGGACCGGCCGGTACGTGCACGATCGCAGAGTTGTAGAGCAGAAACGCGACCGCACCACCCAGGATGCCGACCAGCACGGCGGCGATCCAGAATCGCGGCGCCACCTCCAATGGGAAAGGTTCGGCGCCACCCGTCCATCGGACGATTGCCAGCGGCAGCATGACCACTGTCGCGGCAGCGAACTGGTGGGCGGTGATCGCCAGCGAGCCGTCCTCGGGAGCCAGACCGCGAGCGACGATCGTGTAGGCGGCCGCCGACAGGACCCCTGCGATCACCAGCACATCACCGAACCCCGGCGCTCCGAAGGAACTCGCCCCCTCCAGGACGACAAGTCCGACGACGGCGACGCAGGCGGCCACGATCACCGTCCGGCCGGCTCGCTCACGCAGGAACAGCGCGGCCAGGACGACGACGAAACCGCACTCCAGGCCCGTCATCAGGGCGGCGTTGGACGCGGTGGTCAGATCGAGTCCGAAACTGAACAGCAGGTAGGCGAGGCCGGGTTCCAGCAGGCCGAGGACCAGCACCCGTCGCCACGACCGCGGTCGACGATATCCGCTGCGCAGCAATGCCACCCACAGGACGAGCGTCGCAGCCAGCAGTTCGATCACCAGCACGGTGACCGGACCGAATCCGTCCAGGCCGAACTTCGTGCCGGTCGGCGCGATGCCGAACAGCAGGGCGGCAGCCACCAGCGACGCCCTCGGTATGCGGTTGATCATCGCGCGCCGTTTCTGCAGAAGTCCAGACCACCGAGACCCGACAGGTCATCGAGATCCGTCAGGAGAATGGGGGGGCGGACGCTGCTCGACGCCCGGCTCCTGCAGGGTCAAGAGCGGTTGCCGGGGGCTCAGATACAACGGTTCGGAAAATTTGCTATAAGGGGTCGGAAAATTTGCACGGTTGTACGACGCCCGCCGGAACGATGCCGGGTACCGGCGGTAGAAGGATGGACCAACCCCCGATCGGGGCTCGATCAGCCCCGGTGGGCCGGATCAGCCTGCGGGGGGGACGATCACACCCAGCACATGACGGATCACCGCGCCGACCCGCATGGCCAGATCGGCGGCGGCGGAACTCAGGGCCGTGCCCTCGGCCGCCTGGATCTCCGCGTTCGACTGCAGACCCGCGATCAGATCCACGGTGATGGTGGAATCGTGGCGCATCTGCGAGTACTGCGGCGTGGGCGACGTTTCCAGAATTGCGCCGAAATAGCGGTCGGTCCAGCCCACCGAATGGATGTTGATCGCCTGGGAGGTGTCGAGGTCGGTCCAGCCCTGCTTGGAGCCGTGATCGCCGTCGAGGGAATTGAAGCCGAAGTCCTGGTCGAACCCGTCGGCACCGGCGGGTGCGACGTCGGACATCGCGGCCATCAGGAACGGTCCCACCATCGGATCCTGCGAGGCTCGGTACAGGAACATGGCCTCGTCGGCCGCGGTGATGTATTCCCAACCCCAGTCGTGCGGGCCGGTCTTCGCACCGTTCGCCGTGTGCGCAAGGCTGTACCGCTGCGCCACCCTCGGGACGGCTGCGGTGGTCCAGTACTGGGACTCGATCCGGTCGTCGGAGTGCACGATCATCTCGTGCAGGTCCGTGGCCATCTGCGACGGCAGATCGCCGTGGTACCTGACCAGGTAGTAGGCGACGGTGAAGAGCTTGACGATCGATTCGGAGACGACCTGGGTGTCGCCTCCGGTCGAGGCCATCAGCTTGCCGGTGGACCTGTCGACCAACGCGACGTACTGGTCGATCCCGTCGGAGGCTGCGGTCGCGGCTCCCTCATCGACCGCCTGCTGCGGAGTCAGGATGTTGGGCGCCACCGAGTCCGCCGCGGCTGAGACAGGGGCGGCCGGCACCGCCGCGGCCGGCACCGGGGCGGCGGACACCGGGGTGAGGCCGACGACGCCGAGCACGGCACAGACGGCCGTGAGTGCCAGCACCCGGCCGGGTCCGCAAGTCATGGACCAATTGTCCCTCTCGATGATCACCGCTTCGGCCACCACCCTGTCGGCCGTACGACGTACGCCCAGATGGTGACAATCAGGAATGAGTTAGCTACGGATGGTGGTTCCACCGTTTACTTCCGGGTCGGGCAGGCGTAGGAATGGCATGGGTCCACCGAGGTTCGAGGGCTGTCCCGGTGAACCAGGAGACACCACGGTTTCTGCGGAAGAGAAGGTCGACGATGACGCCCACCCAGCAGGACGACACCCGCTTGCGGAACGCATCGGGTTCCACCCAGGAAGCCGCAGTTCGCATACCGGCGAGCCGGGAGCACCGGGAGATCATCCATGGTCGCCCACGCAGCACCGAGAGCGAAGAGGCCTACCTGAGGAGCGCTCGAGAGCAGGCCGCCATCGATATCGCGGCCGGCTGGTAGAGCTGCCGCGTCACGGGTACACCAGCCCGTTCAGCCGGGCAACTTCCCGCTCTGTTCGGCCCCGGGCGGTCAGTCCGGCTCGACGCGCTGTCCGAACCGGGTGGGCGGCGGACCGTCGTCCGAGCTGGAGATGGTCTGCACGCTTGCTCGGACGAACGCGGTCGGTGGCCACGGGACATGCCCTGCCCACGCTCGGGTGGAGCCAAACCCGACACCACGACCTGGCAGCAATTTTCCTCGGTTGCCCTCGGGCGGCTATCCTCGGTGGGCTTCCAGGTGGCAGCGGTCGGCTCGCCGACCGACATCATCCGGAAGCGCTGGCCGGACGTAGGCGCACCCGCACCGCCGCCCGGTCCCCCGCCTCTATAGCTCAGGGGATAGAGCATCGGTTTCCTAAACCGTGTGTCGCAGGTTCGAATCCTGCTAGGGGCACAGCCACACTCCCGGACTCCGTCCGGAGTGCGCCAATCCGGTTTTGAAAGCGTTCCAGGTTGGCGACAGCCACACTGCCGGACTCCGTCCGGAATACGACCATCTCCGCTCCTGCTTCCTCGCCGGCCAGACGCTGATATGTGCCCAGCAGACATCCGCTGCAGATCATGGTCAACCACCACAACGCCGCTGAACCGACTTCGACTGTCGCGGGTTCACTCGTACGGTCGTCGAGGAATAGTCAAGACCTGGGGAGGGGCGTTTCATGCGACTTGCTGATTGCTTCCAGAATCATCGGATGGTCGACGAGTTCGCCGAGGTCCCTGAGCCCAGGTCGCGGTCGTCGCCTGGTTCCGGCGACTCGGGCGAGGACTAGCGCCCGTCTCTGGCCTCGAGGATGGCCTTGAGCGAGCCGAGGTTGGTCCGCACATCCCGTCTCAGGGCGGTGGCGAACAAGGGCTGGAGGACGCGGAACGGCCCAGATGGTTGCAATGCGATGCGCGAGATGAGTCGCGTGGCATCCTCGCCGGCCGGCGCAACTTCGTAGGAGGCCTCGAGCGGCCATCCTCCCGATGTTGCATTGAAGGCCACGCACCGGTCTGGATCGAACTGCGTGTACTCGTTCTCCCCCGACATTCGGCGTCCCATCAACATGCGCACGAATTCGTACCGTGTCCCTACTGCGAGGGGGCCGTCCCCGATTTTCCGAACCGTCGCGAGCCCACGCTGCCAGCGCGGGGCGTTGGTCTGGTCGCCTACGAACGCGAAGACCGCCGATGGGGGTCTGTTGATGCTGATACTCTGTTTAACGTTGATCATCGTCTACCGTCCATGATGGAACTACCCGCTAAAGTAGCCCACTAGTGTTCTCCACTAGTGGGCAACTAGTAAGATATGCCTGGTGACGGACGAGGTCAAGGGCAGATTGACGGCATCTCGGCGCGAACGAGCGCGGCGGACCCGTGAGAAGATCGTGCGAGCCGCCGACGAGGAGTTCCGCGCCGCGGGTTACCAGGGCGCCACCATGGCCGCAATAGCGAAGCGAGCTGGTGTCGCCGTGCAGACCGTGTACTTCGTCTTCCACACCAAGGCCGAGCTGCTCAGCAATGTCATCGACGCTGCGGTGCTGGGGCCCGATGACCCCGTTTCGCCCGACGAAGCGCAGTGGTACCAAGCCATGGAGGCGGAGCCCGATCCGGTCGCCTCACTGCGCATCTTCATGTTCGGGGTCGCGGACACGCTCGCCAGGGCTGCGCCGCTCAAGGCGATCGTGCGTGCCGCGGCGAACGTCGATCCCGAAGCACAGCGGGTGCAGGCGAAGCACGAGCAGATGCGGCACAACGCCTACCGCCACGTCATCGAGAACCTTGCCACCAAGGGCGGACTGCGAAAGGATGTCAGCCTCGACAGCGGGACCGACATTCTCCTGGTCCTCGGGGGGGACGATGGCTACCAGGCCTTCCGCGACCGCGGCTGGCCGCACGAGCAGTGCATCGAGTACCTCTCGTCAGTGCTGCCCGAACTGCTCCTCGCCCCGAATCGGTGCTGAACGAAGTAGTTCAGACCTTGGACTGGGAAATAGTCAAGACCCATGGATCAAGATCTTTACGCGATCATGACTTCATCGGTCGCGGTCGTTGTTTCGACTGGTCGCTCGATCAGTTTCCCGCGGTGGAACGTGGCGCCAGCGCGGACCAGGGCGACGAGGTGGGATGCGTTCACGCAGCAAGCACATTCGCCAACTTGTGGAAACAACACCGCTGCGCCTTCGTCTGCGGGAACACGTCCTTCACCGCCGCCCAGAACCCCAATGCACCGTCGCCCATGGCCAGCCCACCGGCGCCCGCATCCCACGGCGTTTCGCATCCCGCAGCAACCCGCCCCATGACTGGCGTGGACTCCCGGTAGCCGTCGGTCAACGCAATCAGCCCCTTCTCCCCGTCGGTGCGGACACCGATCATCACCAGCAGGCACAGCTTCTCCTGCTCCAGCCGGACGTCGACGTGGATCCGCCTCGACCCACAGATAGACGTAGTCCACGCCGGACAGGCTGCGGTCGGCGAACAACCAGGCCTCGTCCTGCCACTGCGTCGTCAGGCGGGTGATCGTGGTCGCCGACAACCCGGCCCCCGAGCCCGGACATACCTTCCCGACCGGCGTTGGCGCGCCGGCCTTTGCTTGAGAGCGGACCGGGTCCATCAGGAGGTGCGTCCTCCCCGGCAGATCCACAGGTCTCATGCATTGCTCACGGTCGTCTCCCTGTTCACACCCAGCAACGCTCCGACATGTGACCGACCCATGACGGCGACCGCTTGCGGGCCCGAAACTCGCCGGGATCGTGCTGGCACTGAAAGGCGCTCGGGCATTCCACTACAGCATGCGTCCCTGCACTGAGCCGCTGGGTGGGTGATTGGCGTCACTATGACTACCGACAGACCGCCACCAGCTGATGGAGCGGTCGACGTCGACAATCAGCAACGCGAAGGAGCCCAAATGTCCAGCCGGGGATTTTCGTGGTCGCCAAAGCGACGTGGTGGTGCGATGGCCCGTAGCGGTCGGATCCTTCGTGGAATCAAGTCGATGCTGCTCATGGTCACGATGGCCACGGCCTTCATTTCTGCACCGATCAGCGCGTCGGCCCAGGCTCATCCGGCCGGTGGAGCGAAAATCGTGCGGGATGAATACGGAGTTCCCCATGTCTTTGCTGCGACAGTCAGAGATTTGTTCTTCGGCAACGGCTACGCCACGGGCCAGGATCGATTGTTCCAGGCGGACCTGGTACGCCGCACGGCCACTGGGACCTTGTCGGAGTTGCTCGGGGCCGGCACTGATGGACAGAACGTCGCCGGCGATGAATTCTTCCGCAGTTACACGGGCGGAACGGCTGCGCTGCGAAGTGCGTTCGAGGCGATGCCCGCCTCCGACCGCACGGCGGTCACCGCATACGTAGCCGGCCTGAATGCCTGGATCGCGCTCGCTACCCGGGCAGGGGACCTACCGCCGGAATATGCCGGTATGGGCCGGCTGCCGCAGTCGTGGTCCGAAACCGATGTGCTGGCCAGCGCCATGCTCGATGTCCTGCAGGTCGGGGCCCAGGGCTTCGACGAGTTGCACAATGCCGCGGTGCTGCGTGACCTGACGGGCCGCCTAGGCGTCGCCCGGGCATCGGCCGTATTCGCCGACACCCACTGGCTCGACGATCCCAGCTCGGTCACCACCGTTCCCTCCCCCCGGCGGTCGACGATGGCCGTTCTGACCCAGGTGACCGGCGCCGGTCGGCCGGCTACCGCCTTCGTGCCGGCGCAGGTCACCCCGGTCGATGTCTCGCCGGCAGCGTCAGCCCGGGTGCAGAATCTGCGCGACGCCGCGACCGTCGCCATGGACCGTCTCGGCCTCGCCGGCGTCGGCCACTCGAACGCGATCGCCATCTCCGGGCAGCTGTCCAAGAGCGGGTTTCCGTTGCTCCTGGGCGGACCGCAGATCGGTCACAGCGTCCCCCAGGGCTTCATGGAGCTTGGTCTGCACGGCGCCGGATATGAGGTCACCGGTGTGGTGTTGGCCGGCACCCCCGGTATACAGATCGGCATCGCCAACGGCCAGGCCTGGACGGTGACCTCCGGCGGCGATGACAACCAGGATGCCTACCTCGACATCCTCGACCCGGCAGTGCATCCCGGCCACTACTTCTTCGACGGTGGCTGGCGAGCCCTTGACTGTCGCCTGGAAACCATCGACATCGCCGGGGCGGCAGCAACATCGATCAGCCTGTGCCAGGACGTGCACGGACCCGTCCTGGACATGACCGGGGGAACCGCGATCGTGATACGCGATGCCACGCGGGCCCGAGCAGGAAATACCCTGCACGGCTTCCTGGCACTGGACCGGATGGGAAGCCTCGATGATTTCGTGAAGGCCGCCCGCAGCCTGGGCGGGAGCTTCAACCTCACCTACGCCGGCCATACCGGCCACATCGCCTACGCGCATGTCGGGCCGGTCCCGCAGCGGCCGATCGCCGACAACCGTTTCCTGCCCCATCCGGGCAACGGCAGCGATGAGTGGCAGGGGCTCGTCCCGTCGGATCGGATGCCGCTGGTGATCGACCCGACGGAGGGATGGCTGGCCAACTGGAACAACAAGCCTGCGCAGGGCTGGACGAACTCCAGCGATGGATTCTGGCAATGGGGCCCGGTACATCGCGGCCAGGTTCTCGTGGATCAACTGCGCGGCATCCGCCCCCACACGGCCACGATCGCCACCTTGGAACGCATCAACCGCATCACCGGGCAGACCACCGAAACCCCGGTTGCCGACGAATCAAATGTGATCGTGCAGCGATTGCTGCCCGCCCTGCTCGATCACCTGCAAATTGGCGCCGATCCCCGATTGGCCGCAGTAGCAAAACTATTGACGCGCTGGAACCATCAGCGAATCGACGCCAACGCCGACGGTGGCTACGACAGTCCCGCAGTCGCCCTCTTCAACGCCTGGTACAGCAGCTTCAGCACGCAGTACCTGACCCCGGTCCTGGGCACCGACTACAGGGCCGGCGGCACCGACGAGAACGTCACCTCGAACCTCGCCCTGCGGCTCCTGCAAGGCAGGAAGGCCTCGCTCGTCTTGAAGGGTGACTACTTGCAGCACACGCCGCTCGCCGCGGCGGTCACCGGCAGCCTGATCACCGCCCTCGACCAGCTCACTGCCGCGTTCCACACCCCCGATGCCGCCCAGTGGCTGACGCCGATCAGGGAGATCCTCTGGGCACCAATGGGTATCGGCGGCGTCCCGAACACGCCGTTCATGAACCGCGGGACCTACAACCAGATCATCTCTCTCGGTCCGTGCATCCACGGCGAGAACGTCGTCGCCCCCGGACAATCCGGCGACCCCCGCAGCCCACATTTCGCCGACCAACTCCAGCTCTACGCCACCTGGCACTACAAGCCGATGCACCTCACGGCCGTCGACATCGGGCACCACACCACGACAAACATCACGGTCCCCTTCACCCGACCCTGACCACTGCCAACCCAGGAGAGACCATGCTCAGCGCCCCTTGGATCAGATCGCCGCTCGCGGCCGGCGGCACCGACGTGTTCATCGACGGCTGTGTGCCGTCCGGCGCGACGGTCATCCGACTGTCGGTCAACGGCGTTGCGCGGCCAGACCAGTCGGCCACCGGCGAGACCGTCCTGGTGGGAACGGCACCGCTTCACGCCGGTGACCGGCTCAGTGTCGTCCAGGGTGACGCGGCTGGTCTGTCGGTGGCCTCGGGAGAGCTGGTAGTGCAGGCGATGTGGCTTCCGCCCACGCCACCGGTCTTCGAGAATTGAAAGGCATCACCCCGGGGTCGCGGGTCGACCTGTTCGTCGGCGCAACCATGGTCGGGTCCGCTGACGTTGCCACCGGCACCCATCTGTTCGCCATCCCGGCACTGAAGGTGGGCGACCTGCTCATGGCGCAACAGAGCGAGTACGGAGGACCGGCGGACCAGGCCGCCCGCAGCAACCCGGTGCAGGCCTTGCGATACCTGGACCTCACCGTCGACACGGCGCAGAGTGACTCGAAGTTCTACGCAACCAAAGGGCTGCAGGTCCTGGTCCAGGCCACGGTGACGGACGCGCAAACGCACCAACCGGTGGACGTCCAGGTAGCAATAGCCAACATCGGTAAATCGATTCCATCCAGCCACGCAACCACGATTGAAGTACCAGCCCACTTCGCCGGGACATCGGCTTCGTGTTCGATCGTCGCGACGCGCGGCCTCCGCGGCCTCGATGGCAACCCGGGGCCCACCCCTGAGGTCCGCCCCCCGTTGAAAGTCGTCAACACCCAGTCGATCCTCGTCGTGGATTCCAGCAATCTCGCGCTCACCTTCCCTGGTTCGCCCAGTACGCATTACGCCATCCCCGACATCGGCCAGGTACCAGGCGCTGTGCCGTTGCCAGGTGTGCCGCGGCGGAAGCAGACGGTGACTGCGACCCTGACCGGCTCGGTGGACTACCGCATGAAGAACAGCACCCTGCAGAAGTTGCCCGCCAACGCAGACAGCACAGCCATCTTCCCGATCAACTTCGTCGACAACACGCTGACGGTCTGGGTGAATGACCCAACGGCGCCCTTGCCGCACGTCGACTTCACTGCCGAGCAGTGAGACGGGCCTTGGCCAAAATCCCAGTTCGAGGCAGCTGGTCGTCCGTTGTTCTGACTCAGTGCCGAGGACAGGATCACCGTGACCCACCGTGGCACACTCTGTCCGCAGTCACGCCGAGACGGAAGCTCCGAAGGTCAGCAGCACCTTGCCCGAAGCGGCGGAGTCCCGGGCCATCGCAAACGCCTCGTGCGCATCGGCGACGGGGTAGGCATGGCTGACGACCGGGTCGACCTGGAGCGAACCGTCGGCCAACGCCCCGATGACAGCAGGCATCTCGCCGTGGAAACGGAACGATCCGGCCACGGTGAGTTCCCGCGTGATGACCTGGGAGACCAGGAACGGTTGTTCCCCGGCCGGCAGTAGACCCAGGAGAACGAGATGACCCCGGCGACCAAGCCCGCGGACGGCGGAGGCGACGCCGATCGCCGACCCGGACGAGTCGATCGCGATGTCCGCGTCGACATCCTCCGGGTGGAAGTCCTTCGCCAGATAGGTCGAGGTGGCGCCCAGTTCGGCGGCGACCCGCAGCGGCCGCTCGAACACGTCCGTGACGATGATCTCGGCGGCCCCCGCCCGTTTCAGGACGGCCACCACCAACGATCCGATCGGTCCCGCCCCGACCACCAGCACTCGCTTGCCGTGCACCGACCCGGCCTGCGAGACAGCATGCCAGGCAACCGATGCGGGCTCGATGAGGCTGGCGATGCGAAGGTCCAGCCCAGCGGGAAGGGGCAGCAACCGATCCGAGGTGACCGTGTACAGGTCGGCGAAGGCGCCGTCCGTGTGCGGAGTACGCGCCGCCGATCCCAGATAGGTGGTGGTGGCGCAGACGTTCCCGTTGCCCGCCAGACATTCTCGGCAGTGTCCGCAGGGGGTGGCCGGGAAGATCGCAACAGGGGTGCCGACCGCGGGGCCCGATCCGTCGGCCGCCGCGGACCTGACCCGGCCGACCACCTCGTGCCCGAGCACCATGGGCTCCCGGAGGATCGACTGACCGGCAGCACCGTGGCTGAGGTAGTGCAGGTCGGAGCCGCAGATGCCGCCGTGGGTGATGGCGACCACGGCCTGGTTCGGTTCCGGGACAGGAAGTTCGCGCTGATCGATGCGTAGATCGCCGGCGGCGTGGATGACCAGTGCGCGATAGGTGTGGTTCATCAAGGGGCTCCAGGAGGAGAGGGAGGCAACCCGGCGCGTTCCCGGATCAGGGCGTGGACGACGCTGACATCCAGGTCACCCAGGCCACTGTCGAGGACGGACCCGAAGAACTCTGCCGACAGTTGGGCCTGGGCAACCGCCGCCCCGGTGAGTTGTGATTCAGCCGTCACGAAAGCCAGGTCCTTGACCATGTATCGGGCGGCCCCGGTCGGGGCGTAGGTGTTGGCGGTCAGGTTGGCGGCCTTGACCTCCAGTACACGGCTGGCCCCGAATCCTCCGGCCAGGATCTCCAGCAGCCCCTGGACCGACAGGCCGGCGGATTCGGCCAGCACACTTGCTTCGGACAGCGCGATCAACGTCGCCGCCACCACCATCTGGTTGCAGGCCTTGGCCAGCGAGCCCGCGCCGATCGGACCGAGGTGACGGACCGTCGTGCCCATGGCGGTGAGCGCCGGCCAGGCGGCCGCGACCTCCGCATCTCCGCCGCCGGCCATGATGGCCAGATTCCCGGCCTCCGCCCCCTCGATCCCACCGGACACCGGGGCGTCGACCACCCCGACCAGTCCACCGGTCGTCGTCGCCACGTGCTCGGCGTAGGCGCGGACGCCCTGGGGTGAGACCGACGAGCAGATCACCAGCACGGTCGGTGTCGTGACGGCGCCCAGGATGTCGGCCGGCCCGTCGGTCAATTCCATCAATTGCTCCAGGTCGGGCAGCATCACCACGACCACATCACTTCCGGCGACCATTTCTCGTGGATTGTCGGCGACGGCCGCACCACGACCGGTCAGCGGGCCTTCGCGCCCCGGCGTCCGATTCCACACCGTCAGGGTGCTGTCACCGCCCTCGCACAGATCGGCGAGATGGCCGGCCATCGGGGCACCCATGGAACCGAGCCCGACGAAGCCGTAGCGAGTCATGCGGATGAAACCTCCTGCTGGCGCGATACTTTCGCTGTGCGAGCAAACCGATGATAGTAGTAGCTAGAGGACTGCAAGCATCCCGCCGTCCACGTACACGATCTGCCCGTTGACGAACGCGGACGCGTCGGAGGCCAGGTACAGCAGGGTCCCGACGAGATCCTCGGTCCGACCCCAACGCCCGGCCGGAGTACGTCCACGCACCCAGGCCGAGAAGGTCTCGTCGGCCACCAGGGCCTTGGTCAGTTCGGTCTCGAAATACCCGGGACCGATGGCGTTGACACAGATCCCGGAACCGGCGAGATCGGCGCACATACCTTTCGTCAGCATCTTGATCGCGCCCTTGGTCGCTGCGTACGGCGCGATCCCGGGACGGGAGACCTCGGATTGCAGGGACGCGATGTTGATGATCTTCCCCTTGCCCCTGCCCTGCATCCGCCTCGCCACCTCGCGCCCGACGAGGAAGGCCGATGTCACGTTGGTGGCGACGAGAGAGTGCCAATCGTCATCCGTGAAGGTGGTGAAGGGGGCACGCTTCTGCATGCCGGCGTTGTTGACACAGATTTCCAGCGGGCCGACCTCGCTCTCGATCGAAGCAATACCCGCTGCGACCGCAGCGGAGTCGGTGACGTCGAAGGGTGCGATGTGCACCTCTGCCGACGTCTGGCCCCGGATCTGCGCCGCAGCGAGTTCCAGGGCCGGTACGTCACGCCCGTTCAGCACCACCCGCGCGTCCGCCTGGGCGAGCCCGAGCGCCAGCGCCCGCCCGATGCCGCGCGACGACCCGGTCACCAGAGCAATCCGCCCGGTGATGTCGAAGAGCTGGTGCGTCATGAGGAATCCCTTGTCAGTGCTTGCCCGGGGTGATCACTTGCCCCAGATCTTCTTGTACGCATCCTGGTAGCCGTTCGCCGGGTCCCAGGAGGTGCTGGTGCCCACGTTGCTGGCATCGGTCACATGGACGGCCGGTACGTATCCACTGGCCGGCGCGTTGTTGAAGGCGCGGTTGAACTCGTCGACGATCTGCCAGCCCTCCTGCGCCAGCGGTTCCGGCACCGTCGCAGCCTGGAACTGCTTGCTGGCAATCCGCTGGAAGGCCGCCGCAGAACCGTCACCCGCTCCCACGTTGAAAGGTGCACCGGACCCGTCCTTCCCGGCCGCACGGAGCGGTGTACCGGCGTTGTCGAAGTACAGGTCGTTGATGGCGACCGAATAGTTCCACTCTGCACCGAGCTTGGACACCAGTGACGAGAACTCCTGCGGGGTACGGGTTCCCGCGTCAGGGATCGGGATGTTCTCCACCTGAAGCACCTTCACCGTGCTGCAGGCCTTCAGCGCGTCCTCGATCATGGTGGCCTTGCCGGCGGCGAAGGGGATGGAGTTGTCGGTGAAGACGACCACTCCCGCGACGCCGTTCGATTTCGCGATGATCCACTGGGCACTGATCTTCGCGACCGCACTGACCGGCGTAGTGATGTTGGAGAACAGTTTCGGCGTGGTACTCGGACCTGGATCGGACAACGCGTGCCACCCGATGACCGGGATGTTCGCGGCGTTCGCCTGGGTGATCTGGGCCGAGATGCTGTTCGGGTCGAATCCGCCGACCACGATGCCGGCCGGTTTGAGGGCAAGTGCCTGTCCGAAGGCCGCCGAGATACCGGCGGCGTCACCTTGGCCGTCGATTACCCGCGCGGTCCAACCGATGGCCGCGGCGGCATCCTGTACATCCTTGGCCGCGCCTGCCACACCCGGATTGGTGAGGGTCTGCGCCACGTAGACGATCTGCTTGCCCGTCGCTGCCTTCGGACCGGTGGTGGGGCCTGCCCAGGCCGGCTTCGGGTCGGTCGCGGCCGCCACCGCGGTTGCCGACGAGGCCACGACGTCGGCGCAACCACCGGCCGTTGCGGAGGCAGCGGTCGTCGACCCCGCGACGGTGTCCGAACCCTTCGAGCATCCCGCGAGGGCGCTTGCGGCGATGGCCACCGCAGCGGTCAGGCGCATGGCAGTTTTGTTGACGATCATCGAGGACTCCTGTGTCCGGAAGTTGGTGGGCTGGCAAGGTGGGGATACCGATGAATTCGTGGGCTGGAGCTGGAGAACTGTGGGGACTGAAAAAAATCAGCTGTCCGGAGGCCCGGCAGCGGGTGTTTCGGGGGATGCGGGTCTGGCAGCCGCCCCGACAACGGCACCGGCGCGCTGACGTCGCCGCGAGGCGAAGCCCGCCAGGCCGACGGCGGCCAGCAGGGTCAGTCCGTTGAACAGCGGGGTGACCCAGAAGGCGGCGCCCTCCTGCTGCAGTCCGGACAGGCCGATCGCCAGGATGGCCACGGCGACGAGGGTGCCGAAGGCGTTGGCCCGGCCGGGCTTGATGGTGGTCGATCCGAGCAGGGCTCCGACGAATGCCGGGAGCAGATAGGAACTACCGGCGCTTGGGTCACCGATCTGTTGTTGCGCGGCCAGCAGAACGCCCGCGATCGCAGTGACCACTCCTGACCCGATGAAGGCGTAGATCACGATCCGCCGGCGGGGAATCCCCACCAGATCCGCAGCCCGGGGATTCGCCCCGACGACATAGAGGTAGCGGCCCAACGGGAGATGCTCGAGGGTCAGCCACAGGATGATCACCAGCACGAGCACGTAGAAGAACGTGACGGGGAGTCCGAGGAAGTACGAGTTGGTCAGATCCGTGAAAGCCGGCGGCAGGCCGCCCGGTCCCGGGACGATCCGACCGCCTCCGGTGATCCAACCGGTGAGCGCGTAGAGCACGCTGCCGGTACCGAGAGTCGCGATAAAAGAGTCGATCTGGCCGAATTCCACCAGGGCGCCGTTGACCAGCCCGACGACGATCCCGCCCACCACCACCAGCAGTGCCACCAGCGGCCAGGGCAGACCCTTCTCGGCCAACAGCCACATGGTGACGACATGGGCGAGGCCGATGCCGTACCCGATGGACAGATCGAACCGGCCGGTGACGATGGGAATCGTCGCCCCGAGAGCCAGGATCGCCGGGATCGCCTGGTTCGTCAGGATTGCGCTCATGTTCGCGCCGGTCGGAAAGGTGGACGGCAGGAGCAGGGCGAACAGCGCGAAGATCAGCACCATCAGGACCGGTAGTCCGTAGGTGCCGGCCAGCGAACCGCCGAAGCGGGCCCTCTTGGGCGTTGACCGGTCCGTCATGCCGCAGCCCCGGACGCGAAGGCCACCAGGTTGCTGACACTCAGGTCCGTGGCGGCGATCTCACGCACGATCTGACCGTCCTTGAAAACCAACGCGCGGTGGCACACAGCCGCGACCTCCTCGAAATCGGTGGAGATGAGAAGCACCGCGACGCCGCGGGCCAGTGCTGCGTCCAGCAGGGTGTAGATCTCGTGCTTGGCTCCGACATCGACACCCGCGGTGGGCTCCTCCAGGATCAGCACGCTGGCCTTGGTCGACAGCCACCGACCGAGGATGACCTTCTGCTGATTCCCCCCGGACAGACCGGCGACGGGCAGATCCGGGTCGGCCGGACGGACTCCGAAGGTCCGGATGAGGTCGGCCGCGATGGCTCGCTCCCGTCCGTTGCGACGGAATTTGAAACCGGCCTCCGCCGTCAGGGCCGGATTCGGCCGGAGGTTCTCGGTCAGCGTCAACGGCATGGCCAGACCTTCCTCCGGCCGGTTGCTGGTGACGAACCCCAGTCCGCGACCGACCGCCTCGGCAACGTTCTTCGGGGCGAATCTTCTGCCCTGCAACGTCATCTGTCCGCTGTGCAGAGTGAGATCGCCCAGCACCGTTCGACCGAGTTCGACATGCCCGGCGCCCGCGAGGCCGACCAGCCCGACCACTTCGCCGGCCCGGATCTCCAGCGAGACCGGCCCGACCCGCTCACCGACGAGATCACTGACGGCAAGCGCGATGTGCTCGGTGCGCGCCGGCGCCGGCGGTGGCGGCGGGATTGGCTTGCGGCCGACGATGTACTGGATGACCTGGTCGGAGTCCAGGGTGGAGAGTCGTGCATCGGCGACCACCGCCCCATCCCTCATGATCGTGACGTGGTCGGCGATCTCGAAGACCTCGTCGAGGCGGTGCGAGACGTACACGAGGCCGAGACCCTGGTCGCGCAACCTGCGCAGCACGGTGAACAGTCGATGGGTCTCGTCGACGGGCAGACTCGCCGTCGGCTCGTCCAGCACCAGCACCTTGGCATTGACCACGAGGGCCCGACCGATCGCCACCAGAGATTTGTCCGTGCGGGACAGATCGGCGACCCGTGCGCGCGGATCAACTGTGCTGCCGACGATCTCGAGGGCCCGCTCGGCACGCCGTCGCGCTGTGGACCAACCGATCAGCCCGGCTCGTCGTGGGTACCCTGTCCCGAGCGCGACGTTCTCGGCGACGGAAAGTCCTGCCACCAGACCCAGGTCCTGGTGGATGAACGAGATCTTGCCGGCCGCATCGGGGGAACCGAGGGGCGCGCCGCACACGGTCACCTCCCCACTGTCCAGGCTGTAGATCCCGGCGAGAACCTTGATGATGGTGGACTTCCCGGCACCGTTCTGACCCAGTAGGGCCAACACCGACCCGGGCCGGACGTCCAGGTCCACCTTGTCGAGAGCCTGGGTGGCACCGAATCGTTTTGACGCGCCGCGAACGGTGACCAGCGCGGGTGCGCCGAGCGTCAGATCCGATCCTTGGTCAGCTGCCATGCCGCTCCCCGATCCGATGACCGCAGGTCCCCCTGCGGTTCAGGTCGCTCCATCGCGAGCCTGAAGATGTCCACCATGATGGACGACGTACAGCCGGTTGGCAACCCAGCAATCAGATTCTCTTCAGGAAAGGGTGACCATCGGATTGCTCAGCGAGCCGCCGACGGAGCGGAGTTCGGCCAGCAGTTCCGAGCGCAACGGCTCGTGGAACTGCGAGGACAGGGTGGTGACACTGATGGCGAAAGGCTCGCTGTCGGTCCGGAAACCGGGCACCACGATCGACACGCAGGACACTCCCGGCGTCGTCTCCTCGTCATCGATGGCGTAGCCGTCCTGCCTCGCCTTGGCCAGGACAGTGCGCAGCTTCGCCGGGTCGGTGACGGAGTTCTCGGTGAGACCGGCCAGGCTGCGACGGCCACGCAGTCGTTCGTCCAGAGCGCCGGGGTCCATCGCTGCCATCAGCGCTTTTCCGGTCGCGGTGCAGTTCGCCGGGAACCTGTCACCGATATTGGCGGTGAGCCTGATGGGTTGCGTCCCATCATATCTGGCGAGGTAGAGCACGTCGAGGCCGTCCAGGACCGCAACCCTGGCGGTCAGTCCGGAGATCGTCGGCTGGCGTCGACAGGCGGCATAGAACTCCTGCACCTGGTCGATGGTGGACAGGTAGGCGCCGCCGAGTTCGACCAGGCGACGGCCCAGGAGGAAACCGCCGTCCCCCTTTGCCACCAACCGTTCCGATTCCAGCGCGAGGCAGAGATTCGCCGTCGAGGACTTCGGTAGTCCGAGCTGTCTGGCCAACTCGCTGACCGAGAGCGGCTGACCCTTGGCCTCGGCGAGCGCGGCCAGGATGGCCGCCGCCCGGGTGACCGCGGGGACGGCAGCCGAAGGCAGGTCACCTGCCATTGCCGGCGCTCCGTCCTGGTTTGTCGAGCAATAGCGTCTGCCATCGATCGTCGTCGAGCAGTGGCCGAGCGAACTCGTGCGGACCACGCACTCCGTACCGTCCAGCATATTGGATGCCGTCCATGATGATGATACCTTGCGATCCATCAGAATTGAGTGGGCAAAACCGCCGTCACCTCGCGATGCGCTACCGAACGGTAGTCGATCGCGGGCCGGCCTCGCCGACCGGCCAAGTCCTAGGAGACCCTCGTGACCGATACACCCACCCACGAAGACCACGGCCTCCGGCTGAACGGGCCGGCGCTGACCGAGGACGAGTTCCACGCCGAGTTCCTCCGCCTCCGAAGATGGTCCGGGTCCGAGACCGATCAGCGGGGAACGCTCGCCGGACTGACCGACCAGCACCGCCTGGCAGCGCTGGCCACCCCGCGGATCGGCCGGGCGGTCAGCCTGTCGATGCCGATCAACCGCTACAGCGGTCCGGACAACAGCAAACCCGCCCTGCACCACATGGTCGATCTCGGTGACGTCGAAGCGCCGGAACCCAGTGCCCACAAGGATTTCATCGGCCTGGACTACCACGGAAAGGCGACCACACACCTGGATGCGGTGTGTCACATCGGCTATCAGGGCGAACTCTTCGGCGGCGTCAAGAGCCGGGACGCATTCACTTCGCTCGGCTCCAGCTGGGCTGCAGTGACCAACATGTCGGCCGGACTACTCCTTCGAGGCGTGCTGATCGACCTGCCGGCGGTCCGGTCGATACCGTGGCTGGAGCCGGGCACCGCGGTGCACGCGTCTGACCTGCTGGAGGCCGAGCAGTTTCTCGGCCTGCAGATCCGCGAGCACGATGCCGTCCTACTCCGTTCAGGTCACGGGGCACGCAAGTCGAGTCTGGGTCCCTGGAACTCCGATGATGCAAGCGCCGGACTGCATGTCGACGCGATGCCACTGCTGGCCGAGCGTGGGATCGCACTGCTGGGCGGCGACGGCGACAGCGACGTCCGACCGTCCCCCGTCGCAGGCGTGCATTCGCCGATCCATGCGATGGCGCTGACGGCGCTCGGGATGCCGCTGCTGGACAACCTCACCCTGGAGGAGCTGTCCGTCGAGTGCGCCGCGCTGGGTCGCTACGAGTTCCTGTTGGCCGTCGCCCCCCTCGTCATACCGCGCGGTACGGGGTCGCCGGTCAATCCCATCGCGGTGCTCTAGTGCCGCCCGCGTTCCGGGTCGGTCTGTCCCACGATCTCTACTCGAGCAGTGCCCAGACCTCATGGGGGGACATCGAACTCGCCTCGTTGGAGGACGCCGGCGTCTCCTGGGAGTTCCTGCCCGCAGATGACGGCACGCTGAGCGCGGCCGCCGTGACCGGCTACGACGCCATTCTCTTCGCCGCGCCGGGAGTGACCGCCGAGACCGTCAGCGGGCCGTCCACCCCGCAACTGTTCGCTCGATTCGGGGTCGGCCTCGACTCTGTCGACCTTCCCGCCTGCAGTGCGGCGGGCGCCGCGGTGACCATCACCCCGGACGGGGCCAAACGCGCGGTGGCGACGGCCGCCCTTGCCCTGATCCTTGCGGTCGAACACCGGCTGATCGACAAACACCGCCTGGTGGAGCAGGGCCGCTGGCAGGACAAGCAGCAGTTGATGGGGCGGGGCCTCACCGGGAAGACCGTCGGGACAATCGGTCTTGGCAACGTCGCACTGGAACTCTTCGGCCTGCTCGCGCCGTTCTACACTGTCAATCTGGCGTCCGATCCCCGACGGAGGCTCTCGGGTGTGATCACCGATGGCGTCGAGCTCGTCGATCTGCCGGATGTTCTCGCGCGCTGCGACATCCTGGTCATCACTGCCGCGTTGACCGACGAGACCCGTCATCTGATCGGCGCACAGGCGCTCTCGTCGATGAAATCCGACGCCATCCTGGTGAATGTCGCCCGCGGACCCATCGTGGACACCGATGCGCTGGTCCGGGCGCTGGCCGCCGGTGAGCTGGCCGGCGCGGGCCTCGATGTGTTCGAGAGCGAACCGCTGCCTTCGGACCATCCGTTGATCGGGATGGAGAACGTCGTCCTCAGCCCCCATGCTCTGGCCTGGACGGAGGAGATGGCCCGTGGCAACGGCGCCAGCGCCATCAGATCGATTCTCGCGGTTCGTGACCGCGTTCGACCGACCTATCTCGCCAATCCGGATGTCCTCGGACACGAGAGGTTCCGCGATTTCCGGCTGCCCTGATCTGTGTGGGGCAATCCGTTCGGGGTGAGGCAAACCGTTCCGTGTGAGGCAATCCGTCGCTCAAATTTCGCAAGGCTCACACTCTCTGCACACGTGGACATCCCAGACTGTCCACGACCCCAGGGAGAGCACTGAAATGTCTTTGACCGGTTCCACCTTCGTCTGGTTTCTCGGCATCGCCGCCCTTGCGATGTTCGTCTGGTCCATCATCGTCTGGCCGAAGTCGGCCGGCCGGGGCTGGTGGCCGGTGACCCGGCGCGTACTGCACCAGCTCGGCATCCTGGTGCTCGTCCTCGCCTTCTTCGGGGCTTCGTTGAATAGCCAGTACGGCTGGTATTCCGACTGGTCCGACCTGGCGTCCTCGTTCAGCAATGCCCAGCCGGTCGACGCGGTCCAGGTGGCGGGTGCGGCACCCTCCCAGGCTGCCGCGGGACGTCTGGACGGGGTGACGCCCGGAAGCCTGGTGACCGGTGGACGACGGGTCGGCACGGCGGCGTCCCTCGGTCTGAGTGCGATCCCGGGGCCCAACGGGCAGTACCGCACCTTCCAGGTTCCCGGGCCGATCAGCGGGCACTCGGGGGACGTGACGATCTGGTTCCCGGCCGACTACGGCAGCACCGCTCAGCTGGAACACCGCTTCCCCGTCATCGAGGCCTTCCACGGTGTTCCCGGGTCGCCCAAGCAGCTGAGCGGAGCGTTCGTCAGCATCGGCACGGTGGTCGCCGGTCTCGTCGCCCAGCACAGCATGCGGGACACGGTCGTGGTACTCCCGGACTACTCGCCCAAACAGGTCGATACCGAGTGCGTCAACGGCAGCGGCACCAACCCCCGGATGGAGGACTGGCTGACCAAGGACGTTCCTCGCTGGGTGGACACCCACGTCCGGGTCGACCAGGATCGGGGATCGTGGGCCACGCTGGGATTCAGCGCCGGCGGTTGGTGTGCGGCCATGGCCTCGATGCTCCATCCGGAGACCTACTCGGCCGGGATCGTGCTACAGGGCTACTTCCAGCCGACCTTCGAAGCTCCCTACCTCCCGTTCGCGGCCAACAGCGCCGAAGCATCCCACTACGACCTGGTCAGGCTGGCGAAGCAGGCGCCTCCTCGGACAGCGCTGTGGATCCTGACGTCCAAGCAGGACCCCGTCTCCTTCGGCACCACCAACGAACTCCTGAAGAGCGCGAAGCCCCCCCTGTCCATCACCGCCGACGTGCTGCAGACCGGTGGACACCGCACGTCGGTGTGGACACCCCTGCTGCCCAAGTCCCTGGTGTGGCTCGGGGCCAACGTGCCCGGATTCGCACCGATCACCTGATCCCGCCCCGGCTGCGACGGCGGAGTCAGGGATCAGCGAGCCCACCGCGCCTGATGTCCCCGTCGTCCACCTCGCACGCCCACATCAGCCGGCGCCTGCGACGAGCAGGATGACGACGACGATCGTGATCCACATGGACGAACCGTAGCCGCAAGCCCGGGTCTGTTCTGTGTGAAAAGCCTGGGGGCGAAACGAACTCCCGTCAGCCGGCACGGTCGGCGGTGGTCCTCGTCGGTGCGTGCCCCGAGCGCCCGGAGTGGCGGACTTCGCCGTCGGGCGCCTCACGGTTCCGCAACCTCACGGTCGCGTCCGGATTGCGGGCTGGACGGCTGAACCGGTTTCCGACTCCGTCCGGGGGCATAGTGGCGGCATGGAACACGAGCAGACCTACGAAGAGCACAAGGCAGAACTCCAGGCCTACAGCGATGCGGTGCACGATCCCGAGGCCACCCCCGAGCAGTTGAAGGCACTCGAGGGTGCCGAGGCCAAGAAGCCGCTCGGCCCTGATCTGGAGATCTGAGCGCCGGGCCCTGCACCCAGATCGAGCCGCTTCCCTCGCGCCGAAGATCATCCAGAGGGCCGATGGGCAGCGATGATCAGGAGCGCTACCTTGTGAAGATCCCCGATCGGGGATGCCAACGCCTGGTGTCGTACCAGCGGTAGCCGAGGTCGGTTTCGGGTGGACGTACGACCGGACGTCACGACAGCCGATGATCCGCTCAGCCGTGCTCGGGCGCTGTTCGAAACCGTCCAGGGCGACCCGACTGCCAGTGGCCTGGCCGGGAGGGCGGCCGACGTCGCGGCAGCAGCGCGTCGACAGGGCTCGGCGGAAGCCGAGGTGCTGGTCTGGCGCGCGTTGGCGTACGCCGAAGGCGCCATCTACGCCAACGATCAGGCAAAAGCTCTGCTGGACAGGGCGATCCGGTTGGCCAGGAGTCAGGGACTCGATCGCCAACTCGTCGCCGCCCTGCTGTCGCGGTCCGGCGTGACCCAGGAACTCGGCCGCCTCGATGCAGCCCAGCGTGACTTGGATCAGGTTCGCGAGTTGGCGGTCGACGGCGAACGCTCGGAGTTCCACCTGCAACAGGCTGCGTTGTTCCACAACACCGGCAGACTGGCCGGCGCCGCGGGAATGTACCGGCTGGCCCTCGCTGATCCTGCTGCATCGATCCAGGTCAAGGCCATGACCGCCAACAATCTGGGCTCGATCGAGGTATTGCTGGGTCATCCGGCGGAGGCGATCGGGCACCTCGAGCTCGCGACGGCACTCGCCGAGCACTGCAGTCCGCCGATCCGCGCGGGCGTGGCCACCACCCGCAGCTGGGTCAGCATGCAGGCCGGACGTCTGACGGAGAGCCTGCGGCAGTTCGACGAGGCGGGCCGGATCTACGTCGAGGAGGGCCTGCCTCTTGGCTCGCACTACCTCGAGTACGTCGACGCCCTCGTCGACCTCCGCCTGCTGCCCGAGGCCGAGGAACTGGCCGATCGCGCGGTCGCCGAGCTCGAACGGAGCGGTGTGCATCTGATGGCCGCCGAGGGTCGGCTCCGCCGGGCGCGTGTCGCACTGCTGAGGGGTGATCCGCGGGTGGCGGTCGATGCGGCCGGCGTTGCGGCCGAGCAGTTCGCACGGCAGCAGCGAATCGAGTGGGCGGCTCAGGCGGTGACCATTCTGGTGCTGGCGATGGTGCAACTCGGCGAGACCTCCCCTGAGTCACTCGCCAGGGTACGGCGAGCGGCTGCGACCTTCGAACGGCTCCAGCTGTCCGCGAGAGCGGTGGAGGCCCACCTGACGGCCGGGCGGGCGGCGGGCGCTCTACACCGTGAACAGGTTGCGCTGCAGCACTATCGGCGAGCGCAGGAACTGACTGGGCCGATGTCACCGGTGCTGGTACGGCTGCGCGGCCAGGTCGCCGGGGCTCTGGCGAACGAACTGGTCGGTCGAGACCCACTGGTGCTGAGGCACTGTCGATCAGGCCTGCGGGACCTCGCCCGTCATCGCGATGCTTTCACGTCGCTGGAGCTGCGGGTCCTGGCGTCCGGGCACGGCGCCGAGCTGGGCCGCATCGGACTGTCGGTTCTGCTACGACAGGGCGACGCAGGCCGCATCTTCGGATGGATGGAGCTCACCAGGGCCGCCGCCCTCATTGCGGTGCAACCTGCGGTCAGTCTTGGGATCGAGGATGAACTGTCGCAACTGCGTGCGGTCCAGGTCGAGATCGCAGCGCTCGAAATCGAGCCGCCGTCGGGTGATGCGACAGTGCCGAAGAGGTTCGCGGAGCTGTCCGCCAGACAATCCGCGATCGAACACCGAATCAGGCGGACCACCTGGTCAGGCCAGGCGCACCCTGCCGGCAGTACTGCGGGAAGCGGTGGTTCTGCTGTCGGGAGCGCGGGCGCTGGCGGTACTCGCGGCCGCGCGGGCGGTACTCCTGGCAGCGCGGGCGCTAGCGGTACTCGCGGCCGCGGGGGCGCTGGCGGTACTCGCGGCCGCGGGGGCGCGGACGGTCAAGGTGGCGGCGCCGGTGGCGATGTTGGCGAGACCTCGGGCATTGGCGGTATCGGTCCAGCGGTACACGCGCCGGGCCGCCGCGAAGTATCGCCCGCGTCGCTCCGCCGGCAACTCGACGGTCGCGTGCTGATCGAATTCGATGTCCTGGACGGTCATCTCGTCGCAGCCGTGCTGGAACCGCGGCGTACCCGCATCGTGCGTCTCGCAGCGTTGGCGGAGGTGGAGCGCCATGTCGATCTGCTCCTGTTCGCACTGCGCCGACTGTCCCAGCCCGGCCGATCCGCAAGAGGCACGGCCGCTGCCCGCGCCGGCGCCGATGCTGCTCTGCTTGCACTCGAGGGGCTTGTTTTCTCCGGTCTCGCGCTACCGGACGACTTACCGGTGGTCGTGATCCCGACCGGTGCTCTGCAACGGGTCCCCTGGTCGGCGCTGCGGAGGGCGCCGGTCTCGTTGGCACCATCGGCGGCGTTCTGGGCGGCCACCGATCGCTCCCCTGCGCCGGCCGGACCGGTGGTGCTGGTCGCCGGGCCCGACCTGCCCGGCGCGGCCCGCGAAGTCGAGATTCTCGCTGGTCTGCACCGCAATCCGCTCGTCCTGCAACCGCCCCACAGCACGGTCGAGACCGTCAGCGCTGCCCTCGGCGGGGCCGGTCTTGCGCACCTTGCCTGCCACGGGCGGCTGCGCTCGGACAATCCTGGATTCTCTGCGCTGCAGCTCACCGACGGTTCGCTGACCGTGCACGAACTCGACGTCCGGGGAATCGCCCCCCATCGCCTCGTGCTCGCGTCCTGCAATTCGGCGGCGGACATCAGTTTCGAAGGCAACGAGACGCTGGGCTTCGTCAGCACCCTGATGGCCCGCGGGACCAGCGGCCTGGTGGCCAGCATCGTGGTGATCCCCGACGCCAGCACGGTGGGGCTGATGCACGCTCTGCACACGCGGGTGGTCGCCGGGGATCGCCTGAGCGACGCTCTCTTTGCAGCCCGGGCGTCGATCGACCCGCTCGATCCGCGGGAGTTCGTCAGCTGGTGCGCGTTCAATACGTTCGGCGCAGCCTGACCGGGTCGGCCGGCCAATGGATTCGACGTCGTGCCGATGTATTTCCTCGACCTGTTCGTTCTCCTGCAGACGTGCGGGCTCACCAGAGGCTCGCCGCGCTCACCTGCACGTCGAAACACCCGTCCGTCAGCTCGGACCCACCGCACCCGACTGATCCCGGAGGTCACAGATGTCTTTCGTCAAGGGTAGTCCCTTCGTCGAGCTGTCCGGCGGAACGACGTCGGAAACCGGCACCACCGACAGTCGCACGGTCGACATCCTGCTACCGACACTCGGCGTAGGAATTGCAGGCACAGATTGGCAGAGGGCACAGATCGAGGCCATCAAGACACGGCGGTCTCCCGTCACGCCCACACTCGATGGAGATCTGGCAGGGCGGCCCGACCCGTTCGCGATGGCGTTCTCCACCCTGGGCCCGATCGAGAACCCTATCCTGACAACGGACTTCCTGCTGGTTCGCACGGAGGACTACCAGGGTCGCGACGACGGGCGACCTCGTCAGCTGCGAGACGTGCTGGGCGACAGCAAGTACTACCTCGCCGCGCTGGCAGACACCGGCGAGAATCCGGAACTGTTCGACATCGGTTCCGAGCTGGGTGATCTCGAGGGCCGCCTGGTCAGGATTTCCTACCCGGAGGTCGGGCAACAGGAGGCAAAGCGAGGTGCGGAGCTCTACGCGGTTGCACAAAATCTGCGCCGCAACGACTTTCCCGCCTCGGTCGACCATGTCGTCCCATTGAATGTGGTGCTGAAGATCAAGGGTGCCATCCACGCCGCGGCCGAGCAGTTCCCGTTCCCATCGGTCGGAGCCCTGGGAGGTGAGCCTGTGAGGGTGGCCGTGATCGACACCGGTGTCGAGGCCAGTGGCCGTACCGACGGATGGCTCACTGGCGTCGAGACCCCGGCCAACGGTGACCCGCTCGACGTCTTCCCGATGGCGCCGGCCCGGCCCGACCATCTGCTCGACTTCGCCGCCGGCCACGGCACGTTCGTCGCCGGCATCATCCAGCAGATCTCCCCTGACGCCATCATCGACGTCTACCGCGCGATCGACAGCGACGGCATCGGATCCGAGGTGGAGGTCGCCAAGGCGATGGTTCGCGCCGCGCGAAATGGCGCCACCGTCATCAACCTGTCGCTCGGTACCAACACGCTCGACGGTCGGCCACCCCTTGCACTGTCCGTGGCGCTGGAGATCCTGCACGAGAAGTTTCCACTGGTGGTCGTCGTGGCCGCGGCTGGCAACAGCGGGACAGATCTGGAGGCCTGGCCTGCGGCGTTCAAGCACGTCATTGCGGTGGCGGCGACGGACGCCGACGGCGCGCCCGCCCGCTGGTCCAATCGTGGCCAGTGGATCGACTTCTGCACCGTCGGTGAAGGTGTCGTGTCGACCTTTGTCCCAGGGACCCAGCCGGACGATCCGGATGGCAGCAAAGGTGACTTCTTCGGCCCGGAAACGCCCTGGGGTGTAGGAACGGGGACTTCGTTCGCAGCACCCCAGGTTGCCGGCGCGATCGCCAGGCTCGTGCAACAAGGGATGACCGACTCCGGGGAACCGATCACCAGCGCCCAGGACGCGGTCGCGTACCTCAGGCACGTCGGTATCCATCACCCTGACTTCGGCTACCGGCTGACACTTCTCAAAGGCACACACCACCACACTCCCTGAGGTGGAGGAGCTCCCGGGATTCTTCGCCTCCGGCCCTACTGGGCGAACGCAGTCGTCGACAAGGCACTACCTGACAGAAAAGCGCAATTGGTGAGGAGGAGCTTCGCTCGTGAACCAGACAGCATCGATCACAGAGCTGGTCCAACGGGCGATCGACGGGGATCAGCATGCGTGGAACGGCATCGTGGACCGGTACATCCCGTTGGTGATGTCCGTGGTCCGGACGTATCGGATGACCGAGAAGGACGGCGAGGACGTCAGTCAGACGGTGTGGCTGCGTCTGGTGGAGAACCTCGAACGGATCCGGGAACCAAAGGCTCTGCCCGCGTGGATCATTCGCACGACGAAGAACGAAGCCCTGCGCGTGCATCGACAGCGGGCGAGGGCAATTCCGGTCGATCCGGTCGACAACTCGCCGCTGCACGCCCTTCCCGATACCACCGAGATCGATGCTGACCTGTTGCGCAACGAACTCAACCAGGCATTACGCGACGGACTTGCGGATCTGAGCAGCGAACACCGCGGTCTGCTGCTGCTGCTCGTGGCCGATCCACCGGTCACGTACGAGGCCATCAGCCGTGAACTGGGGATGGCGATCGGTAGCATCGGGCCGACCAGGGCGAGGTGTCTGGACAAACTGCGGGGCACGCCCGCGATTCAAGCGCTTCTGGCCGCTGATTCCGGCGCCCGGGACAAGGGAGGTGTTCGCCGTGTCTCAGCCGCGATGGGTTCCCACTGACGACGCACTGCTGGCCTCGCTCGGGGACGCGACCAACGCTCCACCGGTTTCGGATCGCCTGGTAGAGGCGGCCAAGGCAAGTTTTGCCTGGCGGACGGTCGACCGGGACCTCGAGTTGATGTCGCTGGTCGGCGACTCCGCCCTCGCCGGGGCCGCCGGGGTTCGGGGCGGGGCAGCCGGAGAACTGCGGGTGCTCGATTTCCATTCCACGGTCATGAGTCTCGAGCTGGAGGTCAACGACGGATTCGTGATGGGCCAGCTGATCCCGATGCAGACAGGCCACATCGAGTTGTCGACCCCAGACGGTCTGTTCGCCGAGACCGATACCGATCACACCGGTTGCTTCCGGCTGCGCCGACCGGAATCCGGCCCGGTGAGAATGGTCTGCCGGACCGACTCCGCCGAGCTCGCCACCGAATGGACCCGCCTGTAGCCACCTCGGGCAATCGCTTCCCGTTGCACGACGACCGTTGCCCCTCCTGTTGATCGGTGAGCTTCGCAGCGCTGGCACAGCACCGAGCCTCAGGCCCTGGCGAGGTCCGCTGACCCTGTCGGAATCCGCCAGCCTTTTCGCAATCCACCGGCCCGATCACGCTCCACCCGCTCTGGCACGGTCCGCCAGCCTTTTCGGAATCGCCGACCCTTTCGCAATCCGCTGACCCTGTCGGAATCCGCCAGCTTTTCGCAATCCACCGGCCCGATCACACTCCACCGGCTCTGGCGTGGTCCGCCGCCTGCGGTGGTCCGCCGACCCTGTAGCCAGCCCCGGTCGGGGATTACCCCAACCCGGCACAGGGTGAAGCCGCGTCACACCTGTTGGTGTGGCGCGGCTTTCCGGTTCTCGGTTTGTGGTGTGGGTCGGTTAGAAGGGTGGGTCGTCGCCGGTGGTGCCGGCTGGTGGGTCGGTGGTTGGGTGTTCGGGTTTGGGTGGTCGGTTGAGTGCGATGGGTCGGGGTGGTGGCGGTGTTTGGTGGTCGCGGCGTGCTGCTGCGGCGGCGGCTGTTGCGGTTGTTGCGGCGGCGGTGAGGTTGGTGGTGAGGGAGGCTTTTTCGGTGGTGTCGTGCCGTCGGGGGGTGTGGCCGGCGGCCATGTCGGCTGCGGCGGTGGCGGCGTGGGTGCCGGGGTGCAGGTCGGCGATGCCGGCCAGGCGACGCAGGGAGTGTTCTCGGGCTTGTTGGCGCAGCACGCGGTAGGTGTGGATTTCCACGCTGCCGGGGTGCGGGATGGTGTCGGGGTCTTCCAGTTCGGTGTTCGGCTCGTCCCACTGGGTGCCGGCGGGGTGGACGGGGATGGTCGGCCCGGTGACCGTAGGTCCCAGGATCACCGGCCCGTCGGGGTCCGGGGCGGTGTCCGGGGTACGGGCAGGGTTGTCCGCCGGATCGGCGGCAGCGGCGGGGTTGTCCGCCGGATCGGCGGCAGCGGCGGGGTTGTCCCCCGGATCGGCGGCCGCGGCGGGGTTGTCTGCCATGTCGGGGTTGGTGAACAGGCGGGGGTGGGAGATGGCGTGGTGTCCGGTGTTGGTGATCCAGCGGATCGACATGTCCGGTTGCAGGTGCGGGGTCCAGTCGGTGTGGTGTTTGAGCAGGTGATGAAATTTGCATTCGGGTAGTTGGTTGCCCAGCGTGGTGGGTCCGCCGGCGGCGGGGTGGCGGTGGTTGAACGGGTCCAGGTGGTCCAGTTCGCAACGCCAGGCGGGCATTCGGCAGCCGGCGGCGCGGCACGTGCCGTGCAGCGTCAGGAGTTGGTCGGTCAGGGCCTGGCCGGGGCGGTAGGTGCGGTCGCCGATGCCGCGGGCGGTGCCGGTGGCGGGGTCGACGGCGATGGCGGTCACCGATTCCCAGGAGGCGGCGATGGTGCGGAGCAGGGTGGCGGTGATCGCGCCGTGCCCGTCGAGGTGTCCGGGAAGTTCGTCCAGTCCGGCCAGGGTGGTCCACGCGCCGGTGACGTTGAGGTGCGGTCGCCGACCGTGGCGGGTCAGAACCCGCGCCGCCCGCCGACCGGCGGACTTCACGGCCGACTCCGGCACTGCGGTGGGGGCGTCGGGAACATCCATATCCACCACCACATCTGCATCTGCGCCGATGTCTGCGTCTGCGTCTGCGTCTGCGTCTGCGTCTGCGCCGATGTCGGCTGGGTCTGCAGCTGCGGCAACATTTGCGGCGCGGTCACCGTCGTCGCTGTCGGGGACGTCGCCTGCGTTGTTGTCGTCTGCACCGCGGGCGGTTTCGCCGGTCGCGGTGTGGGTGTCGCGGTGGGTGTCGGGGTGGGTGTTGTCGGGGTGGTGGGGGTGGGTGCGGGCGATCAACCCGTCCAGGTCCAGGTAGCCGTGGGTGAGTAGTTCGTCGGCGATGTCGGCCAGGACGTCGGCGCGGCGTTGGTCGATGCTGCGGCCGTCCAGCCCTTGGTGGGCCTGGGCGATCAAATCGATGAGGGTGAACACCAGGACGGCGGATTCGGCGGGCAGAAGGGCGGTGATGACGCCCATGCCGTCTTTGTCGGGGCGGTGCCCCACCGAGCGGCCTTTCACGGCGTGGATGCGCCGGTTTTCCGCCGCGGCGGGGTCGGCGGCGATCACTTCCCGATCGACCAACGTTTCCAGCTGTCCCAGGGAGCGGCCTTTCACCCATTTCAGGATGCGCCGTTCCACCCGGCCGCACTGCGGTGGGGTCAGGACGGCGGTGCGGTCGGTGATCATCCGGGCGCGGCCCACATCCACTCGGCCCTGTCGTAGGGCGGCGGCGGTGGCGGGGAGGGCGGTGAGCAGGCGGGTGGCCTGGTTGATGCGGATTTTCGCGGTGATCGGCGACCAGTCCAGCACTGCGGCCACTTCCGCGGCGGCGACCCGCACCGCGCAGTCGGCGGTCACCTCCGCCACCTCCGCGGCACGCGCGGCGTCGGCATCGCCGTTGTGCCCGGCCCCGTCAGGGCTGCGGCCACCTTTGGTGAGCAGCGCGTTGACGAGGTCCGACACGTCGCCGCACCGGCCGGGGGCACCCAGTTCGGCGAGCAACGAGAGTTGTCGGGCGTGGAGGTGGGCCAGGAGTCGTTCGGAGGTGATGATCGCGTCGATGAGTTCCGGCGGGGTCAACGCACCCGGGTCGTTGTCGGTGGTGGCGAGGAAGGTGAGGGTGTCGACGCCGGGTAACGCGACGGCTGCGGCCGCAGCCGGGGTCACCGCCGGCGGGGCAGGGGTGGCCCCGGCGGGGGATGGGACGCCGGGGTCGCCTGCATCCATGCTGACCTCCCCTAATTTCCGAACGTGTGTTCCTAGCGTAGTGGGTCGGTTTGGTCGTGTCTGCCGCCGAATGGGGGGATTTGAGAGGTAGTGCTGCGGTCACCCGGGTGGGCCGGGTTGGCAACGCCCCGCCCACCGGCGCTCGGCTCGGGACTGCTGTCGTGGCCGACAGGTGAGGCGACGGGACCGGCATACGGGACCGGTATGACGGTGCCGACGACCGGTATGACGCAGGCAGCACCGGTATGACGGCCCGCGGTACTACCAGTGCCGACTGCGTCATACCGGTGGACACCAGCGGTCGGCCACGTCATACCGGTCGCCGCCGCGGGCCGGCCAGGTCATCCCGGTCGCCGCCGCGGGCCGGCAAGCTCATACCGGTCGCCACCGCGGGGCGGCCACGTCTTACCGGTCGCCCCAGCGGTCGGCCAGCTCATACCGGTCGCCACGCCCAATCCGCCACACCACCCCGTTCGCAGGCGTCAGAGGTGCCGGACAGAATCCCCCTGGACGGAGGGACTGCCGTCCTGTCCCGGATCCGGTCCCCCGCCGGCACTGTCCACCACACCGTCCGCGCCGCTCGGGGCGGACCCGACCCGTCGTACCGAGCGGTAGGCCATCCTGATCCAGAGCACCACGCTGAGCCACGCCAGCAGGACAACGGCCCAGTAACGCCAGTTGCCGGAGGCCTGGTGGATCGACGCCTTCAGCGGCATGGACACGGTGCCCCAGGTCTGGTTGTTGTTGCAGTTGTTCAGTTGCTGCTGCGTCCGGTTGGTCTGTCCCGGTGCGCAGTAGGGAAGGACCTTCCACGTCCCGGTGATCTGGGCGGTGTACGTGTTGGGCCGGAACACCACGCCGATGGTCGGGAGAAGTGCCAGACAACAGACGATCGCAAGGGCGATGGCCCCCGGGCGGGACAACCAGGTCCGGCGAAGCGGATGCCTCTCGATCAACGCGAGGCTCAGCACCGTGGTCCCGGCGGCGATCGGCATCAGCAGGCGCGGACCCCAGGCGTACCAACCGAAAGGCGCCCACCAGTCGGCCAACGACGCGATCATCACGGCGAGCACGACCAGGCCGGCAATTGCGCTCCACCGGATCCGGCGACCCGCAAAACCCGGCAGACCGGGGCGCGCCACGGCCAGCACCAGCAACACCATCGCAATCGCAGCTCCCGGCCAGAACCACGCGATTCCCGCGTTCGGCGAGATCAACATGCCCGCGCCATTGCTCACCCACATCGACGACGGAGCACGTGCCTCGGCCAGATAGATCGGGTTGTAGATCTTTCCGAAACGGAAGAGATTGAATCCGACGTCGAGCAGCTCGCCGACGGCGACACCGATCGTCAGGTGGATCGCTGCTCGTCTGACGACGGCGAAACCCGCACCGGACAGGCCGATCGCCGCAACTCCCAGCAGAAAGGCGAAGGGCGCAGCGGTTTCCTTGCTGATGGTGGCCAGCACTGCGAAGACGAGAAGCCATCGACTGACCCGATCCTTGCGCAGTGCAGAGAGACTCAGTCCGCCGAAGGCAGCGGCGGCCAGCGCCTCGCCGAAACTCTGGGCGCTGTAGGTCAACAGCATTCCGCACGCCATCAGCAACCCACCGATGACGGCCAGCGGAAGGCCGGCCCGTCGATGGGCCCAGACGACCGTCACCGCGATCAGCCCCACCACGGCTATGGCATTCAGCCAGACGAGTGCACCGATCAATGGTGAACTGTGCATCCCCAGCAGGTGGAGTACATAGGCGGGTATCTGCTGGAGAAGGGCGAACTTGGAGATTCCATTGCAATAGACACCGTCGCGCCAGCATTTGGTGATCGCGCCCATGCCGGTGACGAGAACCTTGGTGTCACCGGTGGTCCAGTCGTGGGCGGATCCACGCAGGATCAGCAGCACCGTCGACACGAGAGTGGCGCCCGTGGCCAACAGTCCGACCATGCGGGCAGGGACGGTGCGGACAGATCCGACGTCAACCTGTAGCGGCATCGTCCGAGTACATCATGAATCGTTTGTGGGTCGGGTGAGGACGACCAGGCCGCACTGAAGATAATCGTGACCCGGACCGGCTCGGCAGGTCACCGCCCCTGCGCGATGGCTTCCCGAGTGCCGTCACCGTAACCCCTTCACAGCAGCGATCAGCCGGTGCCCCAGCCGCCCCATCAGGTCGATCAGTTCCGGCGGACCCAGGATACGCATGTCAGTGTCCAGCGACAGCAGGTGCACGGCAATGGAAATCAACGAGTCAGAGCCCGTCAGGAGGAGGGATTCGCCGGGTTCGGCCGGCACCACCACTCCGACGGTCGGAGGCACCAGTTCGCGCAACCGGCCGGCGTCGGCGCTCAGCAGCACCCTGACCTGGAATCGGTAGGGGGCCGTCGACACTGCGCGGGACACCATCGTGGCAGCATCCTCGTCGGGCTCCCGCAGCGCGAAGTGGAAGGTACTGGCACGCAGATCGTCGATCCGGTCGACACGGAACGTCCGCCACTGGCCGCGTGAGAGATCCCAGGCCACCAGGTACCAGTGCCGGCCGGCCTGGACGAGGCGGTACGGCTCGGTGTCGCGGTCGCTCTCCTCACCCTCACGCGAGCTGTACCGGAACCGCAATCTGACACGGAGGTCGCAAGCCCTCAGGATGGCGGCGATGTCGTCGCCGCTGACCAACGAAGCACCGCCCTGCAGCGTCACCAGGCCTGCATCCAACGACGCCAGTCGACCCCGCACCGCCGACGGCAGCACCTCGTCCAGTTTTGCCAGTGCACGGCCGGCCGCCTCCTGTGCGCCCGACACCGAGCCGACAGCAGCCGAACGCAGACCGACGGCGACGGCGAGAGCCTCGTCCTCGTCGAGCATCAGCGGCAGCAGCCCGCGCTCGCCGCCGAGCCGGTACCCGCCGAAGGCACCGCGTCGGGCCGAGACGGGATAACCCAACTCCCGCAGACGGTCCACATCCCGCCGGACGGTCCTGGGTTGGATGTTCAGGCGCTCCGCCAGCCGCGGCGCAGTCCACTCCTGGCCCGACTGCAGGAGACCCAGCAGCTGCAGCAGACGGGCCGAGGTGCGAATCATCCACCCAGTCTCCACGCAAACAGGACCGAACCCGACCTGATGGCACCCGAAGGTGCTGTCACATCGATAGAGATAGATCGGTGACGATGCAGAACGGACGAGGGAGCAACGATGACGATCGACTGGACCAGGGAACTGCTGGAGCAATTCACGTGGCAGTGGGACACCCATCTGCGTCCGCGCCTGGAGGGACTGACCGACGCGGAGTATCGGTGGGAGCCCGTCGACGGGTGCTGGAGCATCCGGCCACGGGCCGAGGCCACCACACCGATGGCCGTCGGGGCGGGTGACCATGTGATGGATTACGCCTTTCCCGAACCCTCACCAGCGCCGGTCACCACGATCGCCTGGCGGATCGGCCATCTCCTCGTCGGGGTGCTCGGTCAGCGCAATGCCTCGTACTTCGGCGGTCCGCCGACCGACTACCCCACCTTCGACTACCCGGCCGGCGCACAGGACGCCTTGAACCAGCTCGACGTCATGGTCGCCCGGTGGGTGGCAGGCGTGCAGTCGTTGACGCCCGCGGATCTCGAGAAGCCCTGTGGTGAGGACGGTTTCGAATCGTCGACGATGGCGGCCCTGGTGCTGCACATCCACCGCGAGATGCTCCACCACGGAGCCGAGATCGCCTTGCTGCGCGACCTTTTCACCTGGCGTGGACAGCCTGCGATCCGTCCGTAGGCCGCCGCGGTGCTGTGCAGCGCATTCAGGTCGGGTCGAGCTCGGCCGCACCGAAGGAGACCGAGAAGCGTTCGCACCAGATCGATGCGCTCGAGTACTGCGACAGGTCGAGGTCGTCAGGGAGCGGATAGACCTGATTGCCGATGTTGCCTCTGAGGTCCCCCAGGTCCGCATACCTCCCGTCGTCGAATACCTTCCAGCCGTCCTCGCCCTCGATCACCGGGGCGTCGGTCAGCCAGACATGAAGAGCCGGACCATCTGACGTACGCAGGTTCTCGAGCGTGAGCACTCGATGCCCGTCGGCCAGACGCACGATCTGGACCGTGCCGGACGTCTCGTGCTCGTGGGTGATCAGCGTGCCGGTGGCCAGCAGAGTCGCCCTCGGCGCCTCCGGACTGGTGCGCGCAGCAGTCGAGACCTCCTGCACCCTCGCGGTTATTCGTGTCGATGTCGCGGTGGGCGCAGAGACTCGCGGTGTCGCAGGTGCGAGTACGGACGAAGCCGGGCCCGAGGTGCGGGCCACGCTCGGGCTCGGGCTCGGGCTCGGGCTCGGGCTCGAAGTCGGGGTCGAAGTCGGGGTCGCGCTCGGGCTCGAAGTCGGGGTCGGGCTCGAAGTCGGGGTCGGGGTTGATGCAGCGCCCGGATGCGAGGAGACGTCGGCCGCGAGCACGGGCAGTGCCTCGTCGACCACCGTGCTGGTCCAGAGTCTCCACGGCTGGAACCAGTAGAGACCGGCCGTCATTGCAACGACGAGGAACGCGCCGACGACCACCGACCGGCGACGCAGGCGGAGTGGCTTGTTCATGTGCTGGACCATGTTCGTCACGCTAGCGACGAACTCACCACCTCTCACCGCGAACTCCGCTTACGGTTCCATGACGTCGGGTGCACGAGCAGCGGTGTGCTGAGATGAGGCGGTGACCGAATTCCGCGCCCAGTTCGACGCCGCCATCACCTTTGTCAACGGTGGGGCCTTGCAGACGCAGGATTTCCGGCTCGACATCTCCGGGCCGGAGATCGACAGCGCCGCATTAGCAACCGCACTCGTCGGCCACCTCGGACTGCTGATGGTGGACCACGTCGACATCACCAACCTGCAGGTCATCGCCGAGCCACACCGTGGCTCACGGGGAGCGGCCGCCGCCCGTGGCCTACCGCGGCTCGTTGACCTGAGCCATGTGATCACCGAGGGGATGACCACCTATCCGGGCCTGCCGGGGCCGGAGTTCCTCCCGCACCTGACACGGGATGCGTCGAGGTCGGTCTACCCAGCCGGCACCGAGTTCACCATCGATCGCATCAGCATGGTCGGCAACACCGGGACCTACGTCGACAGCCCGTTCCACCGCTATCCCGACGGGACGGACCTGGCTGGACTTCCGTTGACCAGCCTGGCCGATCTGCCCGTCGTGGTGGCCCGGTTCGTCGGGAGTCGGTCGCGCGGGATCACCGCACACATGTTGTCCGCCTTGCAGATCACCGGTCGGGCGGTACTCCTGCACACCGGCTGGGACGCGCACTTCGGAACCCCGGAGTACGGACGACCGGCCCCGTTCCTGACGGAAGACGGTGCTCGATTCCTGGCGGAGAACAAGGCGGCCCTGGTCGGCATCGACTCGGTGAACATCGACGACACCGTCCCGGGCGGCGGCCGGCCGGCCCACTCGATCCTGCTGGCTGCAGGCATTCCGGTGTTGGAGCACGTCACCCGGCTCGCCGATCTACCGCACAACGGTGCCCGATTGCACGCAGTTCCGCCGAAGGTGGCCGGATTCGGCACCTTCCCGGTGCGGGCCTACGCCGTGGTCACCCCCGAGAACACCTGACCCGCCGCCGTTCCGAGCATCCGTTCGGCGATGAAACGCGCCAACCGGGCCGACCATCCAGGCAGGACGGACGCGACGAGTCATGCCGAACCGAGGTGACCTATCCGCGTAGAGCGGACGCAAAGATCCCGGGAAGTCTGGCCCACCCTGGCTTCGCGGCAAAGGCCGTCAGCCGGCGCCCGGTGGTGGCCTGCGTCCGATTGCCGACGAACCACGGCGGCTTCGGCGACAGGGTGAACTCGCCGGCCCCCAGCGCCCGGTGAGAGGGCCGGAACGGTCCCCGGATGACGGTGCGTTCGGCGCCGTCCAGCAGTAGGGCGTTGTGGACGATGCCCACTCCGCTCCCGACCTCGGTCAGGGTGTGGCCGGGGAAGGCACCCCAGGTCGCTCGCGCCGCGAGGAACCCGAAACCCGTCCACACGTTCACCCCGATCGCGCCGTACCGCAGGTCGGCCAGCGCCAGTTCGAAGGCCTCACCGGCCGCTCGCAAGGTGCGTGGATGGGCGATCACGCTGACACCCAGCGTGCCGACGAACTCGTCGTTGGCGGCCGACACCGCGGCGCGGAAGAACGCCAGCCCGGCCCCCGGCAACTCCTTGACCGCGAGCACCGGCGCGAAGTACTCGACGTTCAAAGCCTTCTCGCCTTGGACGCTGCCCGCGCGGACGATCAGTCGACCGCGGTCGACTGCCACGGCGTCGGGATAGCTCAATCTCGCCGAGGCCACCCGCTGGTCACTTCCCGGGTAGAAGGCGGGCCTCGCCGGGGCCTTGGCCATCGCGAGCCGAACCTGCTCCAGGAAGTCCTCGCGCTGGTCCCAATCGGAGGACACCAGCAGGACCTGCCCGGCAATGCAGTTGTAGCCACCGTTGTGCAGACGTTGCGTCGCAACGTGTTCGGCCTGGTATTTCAGATCGGCCTTGGACCATCGGCCCGGCACCACGATGATCGGGGAGACACCGCCGAGCTCGCTGGTGATCTCCTTGTCCAGCAACGGTTCTGCTGCACCCTGCCGCACTGCCGCCCGCCGGGCCTCGCCGTCGACGCCTCCACCGAAGACGATCGAGTTGTGGCTGGCGGCACTACCGGTGATGTGTACGTGATCCACCGACGAATGGTGCACCAGATGCTGCCCGATGTCGGCGGCACCGATGACCACCCGGAGATAGCCGGCCTGGATCAGCGGAGCAAAGGCCTTCTCGAAGACAGGCAGCAGCGGATCCGTGACCGGGTTCAGCTTCAGGATGCTGACGCGATTGTGGGCGATCAACTCGTAGAGCACGTCCAGCGGCGGGATGGAGCTGATGTTCCCTGCCCCGAGAACCACGCCGACCCCCCCGCCGACCGTGGGCGTGAGTTGTCCGAGCCCGGCCGTTTCCACCACCTGCTGGGCCGTGACCCCGGGCTTCATCCAGACCTGGGCCGAGAAGCCGTTCAACAGCAGCACGTCGAAGATGTTGTGCGGCAGCGCCTCCACCGTCACCCGACCGCCCGGCGCGGTCCCCAACGTCACACCGTCGACCGGGCTCTTCCCGGTCTCCAGCGCTCGGAGGCTCTCCACCAGCGCAGACAGACCGCTGAGTACCGCATAGGGGCCAGACGTCCATTCCTCGCCGACTAGCGGCGAGCCGGGCTCCAGGCCCTTGTAGCCGCAGGCCACCGACACCCAGTTCGATGCCTCCGCGGCCACCGATCTCGACACCGCCTCGAGCAATTCCCGACGAGCCTCCACCGTCAGCCCCGTCCAGCGCCGGGCACCGGCGGTTAGCTCTGCCAGTGAGCCGTTGATCAGCTCGACGTTCTGCTCGAAGATCTGGGCCGTCATCTGGGGATCCACCTCACATCGGTTCTTCACGTGGACCTCCACTGTGCCACTCACGGCGGCCACCTGCGCCCAAGGATCCAAGGGCCTCTCCTGAAAGACGCTAGGAGGTCCGCGGGAGGCGCACACCGGGCGTAGGGTGCGGCACGGTCACTTCATCGAACAGCACCGGAGGACGTCAGCATGAGCACCGAGATCAGCAGCCGTGAGTGGCATCTGGCCCAGCGACCCGACGGCGCACCGACCGCGGCGGACTTCCGGATGGAGACCGTCAGTACGCCCGGGCCCGGCTACGGAGAAGTGCTGGTGCGCAATCGATTCCTGTCGGTCGACCCGTACATGCGCGGCCGGATGAACGACGTCAAGTCCTACGCGCCGCCGTTCCAACTCGACCAGGTGATGACGGGTGGCGCTCTCGGCGAGGTCGTCGAGTCCAACTCCGACACCCTCGTGCCGGGCGACCTGGTGCTGTCCGAGTACGGCTGGCGGGAGTGGGCCTCCGCCCCGGCCAAGACCTTCCGCAAGGTGGCGGAGGTACCGGGGATCTCCCCCAGCGCGCACCTCGGCGTGCTCGGCATGATCGGTCTGACGGCCTACGCGGGCCTGATCGAGGTCGCGCGCCTGAAGCAAGGCGATGTCGTGTTCGTGTCCGGTGCTGCCGGGGCCGTGGGATCGCTCGTGGGTCAGATCGCCAAGCTCAAAGGCGCGTCACGGGTGATCGGCTCGGCCGGCACCAAGGAGAAGGTCGGACTCCTGACCTCGACCTACGGCTACGACGTCGCCTTCGACTACCACGACGGCTCGGTGAACCGCTCACTGCGCGAGGCCGCGCCCGACGGTATCGACGTCTACTTCGACAACGTGGGCGGCGAACACCTCGAGGCGGCCATCTACGCGTTCAACCTGTTCGGCCGCGCCGCCATCTGCGGAGCGATCTCGTCCTACAACGCCACCGAAGCCCCGGCTGCCCCGCGCAATCTGTCGCTGATCATCGGCAAGGGGGTGAGCCTCACCGGCTTCCTCGTCAACCACCACCGCGCCCTGGCCGGCGTGGCAGCGGCAGAGATCGGCGGCTGGCTGGCGGAAGGGAAGATCACCTATCAGGAGACGGTGGTCAACGGCATCGAGAACACCCCGGCCGCCTTCATCGATCTGCTGGCCGGCGCGAACATCGGGAAGATGGTCGTGGCGCTCGACTGACGGGCCGGCTGCGGTCGTCGATCAGCGGTGCCGCGGGTTCCGTCGGGCGATCGCGACCGTCAGCGCAGTGGCGAAGGCGCACCACAGCGGGTACGGGGACAGCGCCCAGCCGGCGCGGCGATCCGCCGAACCCACCCGGCTCACCAGATCTGCTGAACTTACGGTCAGAGCAGCACATTCCGCTGCCGCGATCCACGGCCGGTGCACCTTGAAGAACAGCCAGTTCCAGGACGCATTCAACACCAGGTTGGCCACGAGGGCCTTGACCAGGGAACCCTTCTCGGCTGATCTACCCTCCTTCTCGAGCACATCCAGAGCCTGCGCGGTGGTCACCGCGACATCGGCGTAGAGGGGCGTCCACACGATCCCGTAGACCGGGGGCGGCGGCTGCCACGACGGCTGGTCCAAACCTCGGTAGTAGGCCGACTCCGGATCGGTGGCCAGTGCGCCGGTCACTGCGGTGGCTGCCGTGACCAGCCCGGTGACAGCCAACGTGCGTGCTCTCATGATCGGCGTTCCTCTTCTCGCGCATTTCTCGGACGCACTCCACCATGCCAGAGTCATCCCCGACGCTCCGCCGACGAACCCCCGGGCACGATGGCCGGGCGACGCTGACAGCACGATCACACGTTCTTCACCGATACCCGTGCCATCATCGATTGACCTGCCGGGTTGGGCCCGCCGGGTGCCAGCCACCGACGACGGACGACAGGACAACCATGCCGACGACTGCCCACCGCGACACCGCCACCCGCGACACCGCCACCCGTGACCCCGCCGATCTTGACGCCGCCGATCTTGACGCCGCGTCGACGATCCCCGCACCCCGCACCTGGCCGCGGCGCGCCGTGATCGCCGGGTCCGGCGCCGCCCTGCTCGCGTGCGCCGCTTGCGGATCCTCCAGCTCGGCGGCCCCGGCCGCCTCGACCACCGCAACGACGTCGTCCGCCGCGACCTCCAGTGCGACCGGTGCAGCCGGCGGGGCCACGGCCCTGGCGTCGGTGTCGGACGTCCCGGCCGACACCGGGCTGATCGTCACGGCACCCAGCGGGCAGGTCATCCTGGCCAAGGCCAACGGCAAAGTTGTTGCCCACACAGCGGTCTGCACCCATCAGGGGGCCATCATCGATGGTTCCGGAGTCTGCCCGCTCCATGGTTCGAAGTTCAACGTCAGCACCGGTGCAGTGATCGAGGGGCCGGCTAGCTCGCCGCTGGCCGCGGTGTCCGTCACCGAAACCGGCGGCAAGGTATTTCTCGCCTGACGGCTGACCAACAGGTCCTACGACGAATTGGCCGGCCACTCCATCGGGATAACCCCCGAGGTGGCTGTTCGTCGACGTCGCGGCGCATGAGGTCGTCCTCGGTTTCCCGGCGGACCAGCAGTTCGGTTCTGCCATCGCGGACGGACACCACCGGAGCACGCCGGACCATGTTGTAGTTCGAGGCCATCGAATGCTGGTAGGCACCGGTGCAGAGCATGACCAGGAGATCGCCCGGCCGGATGTCGCCGGGCAGATCGGCGTCACGGGCGAGGACGTCGCCGGCCTCGCAGTGACGCCCGACGACGGTGACGCGCTCGGTCGGCGCACTGTGCACCCGCCCGATCAATCGCACCGTGTATCGGGCGTCGTAGAGTGCCGGTCGCGGGTTGTCGCTCATCCCGCCGTCGACCGCCACGAACAAGGCGCCGTCGGACGTGCGCTTCACGTTGATCACGCGATAGATCGTGACGCCGGCGCGCGCAACGATGGCCCGTCCGGGTTCGATGACCAAGCGGGGCAACGGATACGCGGCCTCAGTGCATTCGCGCTCGACGGTGCTGCGCAGCGCGGCGGCCAGCGGCGCCGGATCCAGCTCGCGGTCACCCGCGCGATAGGCGACGGCGTGTCCGCCACCTAGATCGAGCTCCGGCAGGACGATCCCGGTCAGGTCGCGGATCTGGACGAGCAAGCCGACCATCGCCCTCGCCGCCCGGACGTAGGCCTGGAGATCGGAGATCTGCGAGCCGATGTGACAGTGCAGACCGGCCAGTTCGAGCTCAGGATGGCTCATCATCCGCCGCACCGCCTCGAGCGCAGCACCCGAGGCCAGCGAGAACCCGAACTGCTGATCCTCCCGGCCCGTGTCGACGGACTTGTGCGTGTGTCCGACGACTCCGGGCAGCACGCGCAACAACACCTTCTGCCGACGGTGGCCGTCGCCGGAGTGACCGAGCGCCGCCAGTTGGCTGATCTCGGCGCGGGAGTCGACGACGATCCGGCCCACTCCCCAGCGGTGGGCCGTGGCCAGCTCCTGGGGCGTCTTGGCATTGCCGTGCAACAAAATCCGCTCCATCGGCACCCCGGATGCGGCCGCGAGGGCAAGTTCGCCGCCCGAGCACACGTCCAGGTGCAGCCCTTCCTCCATCATCCAGCGAGCCATCGTGCTGGTCAGGAAAGCCTTTGCCGCATAGGCGACGTCGCATCCGGCGAAGGCCCGTCGGTACGCCCGGCTGCGCTCGCGTACCTCCGCCTCGCTGATCACCTGGACCGGAGTGCCGTACTCCTGCGCGATATCGATCAGCGCAATGCCGTCGACGGTCAGCTCGTGGCCGGTTCCGCGGCCGGTCAGGGTCGGCCAGGGGGTCCCGGCGGCGAGATCGCCTGCCAGGGAGTCATTCGGGCGGGTCGGAGCGATTGTCATGAATCAAGCCTCGTCGACAGCAGCGTGGTTTCGGTTTCCACCGCACCGCCGGCATGACGAATGGCGGCGATCGCAGTGTTGAGCCGTTGCGGGTCACGGCTGGCCACCCGGAGCTCGTAGTCGAAATGCCCGGTGCACTGGAAGACTTCCACCACGTCCAACTGACCGGAGAGCCATTCCTCGAAACCCGCGCAGTGGCCGGACGTGGCGAGCCTGACCCGCACGGTCGCCGACAGCGCGGCACCGGACACCGCGGGCGGGCGCAGACGCGTCGGCGTCTCCTCCTCGAGCGCGGCACTCCACAGGCAGCTCGTCAACTCAGGCCACCGCAGGCGTGGCAGTGGCCAACGGCCGGCGGATGTCGACGCCCGACCGACGGGACGGGTCGAGCAGCGCAGGCGGGTTCAGCCGTGACACGGCCCGACCGACGAAGTCGGCGTCGACCTGCATCCGGAAGATGCCCAGGGGTAGCAGACCCGATCGCAGCACTTCCTCGGACATGCAGGTCCACCCCTGCTCGACACCCATCGCGGACGCCAGCCGAACGAGGCTGGTGAAGGCCAGGCCGGCCGGTTCGCCACTCGGCAGCAGAGCCGTGCGGATGGTGGCCACGTCGGCGAGCCGGGTGGAATGGATCGGAACGAACAGGATGTCCGGTGTCGCGTCCATGGAGCAGGCGATCCCATCTTGGTGAGTGTCGTTGATCGCCACCAGGTCCAGGGCGATCACCTCACGCTAGGAGACTCCTGAACAACCTGGTATCTGGGCTGCGGGACGGATCCGAGGCGACGCCAAAATCTTACGGGTGGCTGGCATCGGGTCGGTCGGTATCGGTTGTCGGGTTGCGGTGGCGGTGTTCGGCCCGCCTGGTGGGTGTGGCGGCGGGTCCGGAGGCCGGTTTGCGGCGTCCAGACCCGCCGTTCAGACGGCGGCCAGGACCCAATTTCCGTCGGTGCGGGTCAGTCCGAGCATCAGCAGTCGCCGCAGGTTCAGCCCGGCCACCCGCAGATGCAACCAGTGATCATTTTTGGTGGTGCCGCGGTAGCGGACCTTGCGGTTGCCTCGGACCAGCCAGGCGATGGACCGTTCCACCATCGGCCGGTGCCGGCGATAAACCTGTTGGAACGCAGGTGTTTCGGCCTGCCGACGGGCCGCGCGGAGCAGCTTTTCCTGAGGGTGCAGGTCCAGGGTCCGCCCACGCGGGCTGGTGGTGCACTGCGCCCGCAGCGGGCACCCCTTGCACGCCGCACCAAAGGTCACCGACCTCTTCGGGGTGACCGGGCGGGTGACTTTGTTGGGGCAGGTCACCGCGGTCTCGTCCGGGTTGATGGTGAAGTCGTCCAGGGTGAACCCGCCCGGCACCGCCGGATGCAACGGGATCGGTTTGATGACCGCTTCGTGCCCGGCGGCGGCCAGTTCTGCCCTGGCCTGTCCGGATCCGTATGCCGAATCGGCCAACGCCTGCACCGAGGTTTCCTCGCCGTCGAGCAGGCCGGGTCCGACCTGCGCGTCGCTGCTGCGCTCACCTGCCGCTTTGGTGATTTCGCAGTCGGTGATGATCCCGGTGTCCGGTTCGATCGCGATGTGCGCCTTGAACCCGTCCTGCCGGCGAGAAACCGTCTTGTGGGCGTGCCGGGCATCGGGGTCGATCACCGAGATGACCCGGTCCGGTGCGACCTTCCGGGCGATCTGCCACCGCCCGTCCGTCCCGTCGCTGCCGTGGACCGGTTCCACGTCCTGACCGGCGATCAACGCCAACAACGCAAGAGCCTCAGCAGCTTTCGGGTCTCGCTCGGCGTCGGGGAGATGGCCGAGCAGGCGGTGCGCGTCGCCGACCAGAGCATCAATCAACGCGGCCCGAGCGTCGGCGTCGTTCCAGGCGATCGCCGGTTTCCCCGGGTCGTCGTAGTCATGGGCGTGACAGTGCTCCGCGATGACCTCGGCGGCGCCGGGGACGTCCCGGCGGACCCGGCGGATCGCCGCGATCAACTGGATCACTGTGTCCTGGGTGGCCACCGCATCATCCAAAATCGTGGAGTCCAATGCCCGGCGGGTCTTGCCCTTCAAAGCTCCCGTTTCGGCGACCACCGCCTTGACCGCCTCGAAGACCCGGTTCGGTGACGTCGAGGCGGCCAGCCGTCGCCGCCAATACGTCAACGTCGTCGGATGAAACGCCCCCGCAGTCACCGGCAGGCCGCACGCGGCCTTCCACCGCAGATCAAAGGTCACCGCATCGACGGTCTCACTGTCGGACAAGCCCCGCAGCGCTTGCAATGTCAGCACTGCGGCCATCACATCCACCGGCACCGACGGCCGCCCAGACCCGGACGGGAACAGGTCCGCGAACATCGCATCCGGGAACAGTGTCCGACGATGCTCGGCCAAAAACGCGAACACGCTGCCCGGCTTCAACAGATGCCCAGCAACCGACTCCACATCCAACAAGTCCCGCTGATCAGCCGCTCGACCCTGCATCACTCCATTGTCCCAAAGACCGCCACGCCAGGCCCGGACCGACACAGTTATTCAGCAGTCTCCTAGGACGGGGCCAGCCCACCACCAGGCCGTCCGAACCGGATCTGTACGCCGGTGGCCACGATCTTGACGGCGCATTGACGGCACCAGTGGCGACCGGCACTCACACCGACACGGCGACCGGCACCGGCACCGGCACCGGCACCGAGAGTCAGGCCGAGAGCCAGGTGTCCTTCGATCCGCCGCCCTGGGAGGAGTTCACCAGCAGCCCATCGGCTCCCATCGCCACCCGTGTGAGACCGGCTGGTACGACGACGGTCTCGGCACCAGACAGCACGAAGATCCGCAGATCCACGTGCCGGGGCCGCAGATCGACCCCGGTGAAGGTGGGGTGCGTCGAAAACCGGATCACGTCCTGGGCGATGTACCGGTGCGGGGCGGCGGCCACCCGCTCCTCCAGGTCGGCGACCTGCGCTCTGGTGAGCTCCGGTCCGATCATCACCCCGTCGCCTCCGGAGCCGTCGACGGGCTTGACCACGAGATCCCCCATCCGGCCGCGAACGGCCCGGTACTGCTCGGGATCGGCGAGCACCCAGGTGCCGACATCCCGCAGGATCGGTTCCTCGTCGAGGTAGTGCCGGATCATCGGCGCGACGAACGCGTAGATCGCCTTGTCGTCCGCGATCCCGTTGCCCGGAGCGTTGACGATCGACACCGTGCCCGCCGCAGCCGCGCGCCGCAGCAGGACAGCCGCTCGGTCGTCCCCCAGCAGTTCGTCCCCGCCGAGCCGTCGGTAGACGACGTCCACCGGGACCGACCGCCCGTCGACAACGGCCACCACTCCGTCGCCGTCCGCCCGTAGATCCTCGGGATGTACCACCGGCACCCCCATCTCGGCCGCCAGCGTCCGATGCTCGTACCACGCCGAGTTGACCGGGCCGTCGGACAGCACCACCACCTGTGGCTCGGATCGCACGCACCGCGGCGGCGCGGCATCGGCCATCGCGCGGTGCAGCAGCGCGCCGATCACCTCCGGCGACCGCAAACCCTGCGCCTCCCGGTGCAGCTCAGGGAAGCAGGCTGCGGCGGTACGTCGATTGGCCAGCACGTAACCGAGGCCGGACGGCACCTGCAGGTTGTCCTCGAGCACCACCCACTCACCGCTCGAATCGGTGAGCAGATCCAAGCCGAGCACGGTGGCCCGCTGATGCCCGCCCGGAACGAGCGACGCGGCCTGCGGACGGTGGCCGGGGACCCCGGCGATCACCTGTTCCGGGATGACGCCGGCAGCCACGATCGACGCGGAGGACGGCCCGGCGACACTGGAATAGACATCGGCCAGGAAGGCGTTCAATGCCCGAGCCCGTTGCGCCGCACCGGCTTCCAGATGTCGCCAGGAATCCGCCCCGATCAGCCTTGGTACCGGATCCAGCGGGAAGACCTGTTCGGTCGGACGGCCGTCGACGTTCGCGGTGAAGACGACGCCATTCTCGCGTCTGCGGGTCTGCAGTTCCTCCGAACGCCCGGACAGACCGCCGGACCCGAGGTCGCCGAGAGCCTCCAGCACCCGCCGATAGGGCTGCCTGATCTCGCCGGACGGGTCGATCGCCTCGTCCAGCGGCACGGTGCCGTAGTCGACCAGCAGCCCGCCACACCCCGGCGCGGACCCATCCATCATGAACGCCCGTCCGTCATGAACGCACCAGCCAACGGACGAACCAGCCGCAGATGGCCAACGCAAGTTCGGCGCGATGCGGCGCACCGACGATGGTGTGGCCCTCACCCTCCAGCAGGACGAGTTCGGTCGGCACACCCGCCGATTTCAGAGCCGCGTGGGCCCGGATCGACTCCCCCACCGGCACATTGGTGTCCTGCGCGCCGTGCACGAGCAGCGTCGGCGCGATCACCCTCGACAGGTGGGTCAACGGCGAGAGCGCCCGGAGCAGGTCCGCCGACAACACCGGGTCGCCGTACTCGGTCACCGAGGCCGCCGCCATCCAGGTCTCCGTCTCGGCGAAGAAGGACAGCAGGTCCGACATCCCGGCATGCGTCGTGCCGGCGGCGAACAGCTCGGGCCATCTGGTCAGCGCCGTCAGCGCGAGATAGCCTCCGTAGGACCAACCCTGGACACCGATGGAGCCCGGCCGGGCCCAACCCGCGTCGACCAGGAACTCCACCGTCGCGGTCACGTCCTGGAAGGAGTCGGTCCGGGACGGCCCGTCATCCGCGGCCAGGAACGACGCCCCGTACCCGGAGGATCCGCGGACGTTCGGCGCGAAGACCGTGATGCCGGCGGCGACCAGCGACTGGGTGAGCAACGAGAAGGCCGGTCGCTCCTGGCTTTCCGGTCCACCGTGGAAGGAGATGACCGTCGGTCCCGGACCGTGCGCGGTCCGCGGCCGGAACAGCAGACCGTGCAGTTCCAGCCCGTCGGGCGCGGAGTAGCGGTGCAGCGTCGGCCGCACCAACACGTCGGGAAGCTCGGGGACCGGCAGACCATCGAGCGGGCGCACGGAGGCCGCACCGCCGGCGGCTGTCGGCAGCACCAGACGTACCAGGGAGCGAGGCGAGGTCGGTCCGGTCAGCTCCGCGATCATCGAGAGTCCGTCACGTGCCAGCGACCAGCCCGGCATCACCGGTTCGCCCAGGGGTATCGGCAGTTCCAGCCCGGACTCGAGATCCTTGATGCAGGCAACACTCTCGCCGTCAACATTCCAGACCAGGACGGCGGTCCGGCCGTCCGGACGCATCGCGTAGAACTCGAGATCGGCGCCGTCCCGCTCGGCGACCACCGTCAATTCGCCCGGGCGGCCGTCCTCGTCCAGCTGGACTTGGCACAGTGCCACGCGTTCCCGACCAGCCGCGGTCCGGAGGTAGACACTCCGGTGGTCCGGCGCGAAACGTCCGTCCTCCCCGGTGTCGCCTCCTTCGGGGAAAGACCGTTGCAGCAACGGGATCGGCACGCGTTCGCCATCCAGGTCCAGCAACAGCAGCCGTCGGCGATTGCGCGGGCCGCAGCGCACCACGGCCCGTCGTCCGTTGGCACTGACCGAGGTGACGGTGCAGAATCCGATTCCGATCGAGGATTCGACCACCTCCACGCGGGAGGTCTCGACGTCGACCAACCACACCGCGGCGTCCGGCCCGGTGCCGTCGGCCATCGAGAACGCGTACTGGCCGGGCACAGTCGTCCACAGTCCGGCGAACACCGTCTCGAGTCCCCCGCCGCCGGCCAACAGCCGACGATCGCTGCCGTCGGGCCGGACCGCGTACAACTCCGCCCGGATCGACCCACCCGGCGAGACCAGATAGGTCAGCCACCGACCGTCGGGCGACCAGCTGACCGAGATGGCCTCCTGGTCCGGCCCGGAGACGACGCGCGTCGCGGGTGTCCCGTCGGAAGTCGTTGCATTGCAATTGATTTCGATCGGTCCGATCTCCACCCGTGGGCTGCCGTCGCGATCGGTGATGTACGCAACCCGATCACCGGACGGCGAGAGGGACGGACACCACGATCCGGCGACCGTCGAGATGGCCACCACCGACCGTACGAACGACGCGGGAGGGCTGCGGATCCCACGATCGAAATAACGCGGCCGGGGATGACCGACGCGCGTCACCCCGGGCCCACTAACGGATTCCATGCTGCTGCAACCACATCTCGAGCAACCCGACCTGCCAGAGCTGGTTGGAGCCGAGGTTGGTCCGATGACGATTCGGGTCGGCCAGCAGTTTCTGGACGTACTCCGGACGGAAGAGACTGCGCTCCCTGGCCTCCGGAGACAGCAGGGCGTCCCGCACCCGGTCCAGGTAGCGGCCCTGCAGATTGATGATGGCGGGCACCGGGAAGTGGCCCTTCTTCCGGTCGATCACAGTTGCCGGCAACACCTTTCGTGACGCCTCCTTCAGCACACCCTTCCCGCCGTGAGCCAGCTTCAGGGCGGGCGGCACCGCGGCGGCGAGCTCGACGAACTCGTGGTCCAGGAATGGTGTCCTGGCCTCCAGACCCCAGGCCATCGTCATGTTGTCGACCCGCTTGACGGGGTCGTCCACCAACATCACCAACGAGTCCAACCGCAGTGCGCGATCCAGGGCAGAATCGGCACCCTCCCGCGAGAAGTGCTCCAGGGCCAGGGCCCGGCTGTGATCGACCTCGGTGAGCCACTGAGGTTGCAGGATCCCACCCAGTTCGGCGTGCGGCCGATCGAAGAACCGCGACGAATAGGTCGCCAGTGCTCCCTCCACGTCATCGTCGGCCACTCCGGCGAGCGGTGGGTACCAGTCGTAGCCGGCAAGGATCTCGTCGGCACCCTGACCCGACTGGACGACCTTGACGTGCTGCGAAACCTGTTGCGACAGCAGGTAGAACGCAATGCAGTCGTGGCTGACCATCGGCTCGCTCATCGCCCCGATGGCTCCGTCCAACCCGCCGAGCACCTCGGCGGACGGAATCAGGAGCTGGTGGTGATCGGTGGCGAACTCCGTGGCGATGAGATCCGAGAACTCGAACTCGTCACCCTCTTTGTCGCCGACCGCCTCGAATCCGATGCTGAAGGTCTGCAGGTCCTTCTGCCCCTCCTGTGCCAGCAGGGCGACGATCACGCTCGAGTCGATACCACCGGACAGCAGTACGCCGACCGGGACGTCGGCCACCATGCGTCGCTGCACCGCCGTTCGCAGCGATCCCACAATCAGGTCCTGCCAGTCGTTCTCGTCGATTCCGGCGTACTGCTCCGCCCTGGCGTGCACCGGGTTCCAGTAGGTGACATCCCTGCTGCGCCCGTCACTCTCGACGACCCGGACGGTGGCCGGCGGTAGCTTTCGCACCCCGGACAGGATGGTCAGCGGCGGCGGAACCACCGCGTGCCAGGTCAGGTAGTGCTGCAGGGCCACCTTGTCGATGGTGGTGTCCACGTCGCCACCGGCGAGCAGGGCCGGCAGCGACGAGGCGAACCGGAGGCGGCTACCGGACTGCGAGAGGTACAGCGGCTTGATGCCGAGCCGGTCGCGGGCCAGGATCACCCGTCCGGAGTTACGCTCGTGCATCACGAACGCGAACATGCCGAGGAAGTGATCGACGCAGTCGATGCCCCAGCGGTGGTAGGCCTTGAGCACCACCTCGGTGTCGGAGGTGGAGAAGAAGCGGTACCCGTGCCCGATCAGCTCATCCCGCAATTGACGGTAGTTGTAGATGCACCCGTTGAAGACGACGGTCAATCCGAGCTCGGAGTCGACCATCGGCTGGCCGCCGGCGTCGGACAGGTCGATGATCGACAGTCTGCGGTGGGCCAGTGCCACCCGGCCGTACTGCCAGATGCCCTGGCCGTTCGGCCCGCGTGGTTCCAGCGAGCAGGACATCCGCCAGACGGCCTCGACATCGGCGGCGGCACCGTCGAACCGGATCTCGCCGCTCAGCCCGCACACGGTGCATCCACCTCGTGCGCTGGGTTGGTGAGACGGATCATCGGCTCCTCCACGGCGTACCGGACCATCCTCGAGATGGCCTCGTCCACAGCGCGCCCCGATGGCCGCCGGTGCCAAAACTACCCGGCACGTGTGTCCGGCTCGTTGCCCGGCAGGGTGGGCGGCCGGGGTGCGGGGCCGGATCAGATCGTGCTGCAGACCAGATCAGATCGTGCCGCAGGCCGGATCAGATCGTCGGCGCACCCGAGTCGGTGCTGCTCGAACCTGTGCCACCCGTCGTGCCCTGGCCGGCTCCGGAGCCACCGGTTCCGCTTCCGCCCGGCGCGACGGGGGCACTGCCAATGCCGCCCGGCACCGGTGCCGCCGGTCCCGGTGCCGGTGCCGGTGCCCGTACCGCCGCTTATCCCGCCGGCGGTGCGCGCGGCGGCGATGGAGGTAGCCGTCACGGTCGTCCCGCTGACCTTCGCGATGACGGTGACGTCGGTGCCGGTGCCGGTGGTGAAGGCGGAGACGTCGAGGTCGGACGTCAGCGTGTAGGCGGCCGAGTAGTCGTCGGTGCTCATGACCGTGATCGACGTGCTGCCGACCGCGGTGACGGCACCGGTCTAAATGCGCTCGGTGATGGTCCCGGTGCCGTCGGCCACCACGAATTCGCCGTGCAGGGCGCTGCCGATGACGGCCATCCCGCCGAACCCGCCGCCGCGGGTACCCGTTCCGGTGCCGCCGGTGGTCCCGGTGCCGCCGGAGGTCCCGGTGCCGCCGGAGGTCCCGGGTAGTGCCGTTGCCCGCCGGGCTCGACGACCGATCCGTCCGGCAGCGACGCGTGGCCGGTCTGCGGAGCGCCGGCAGGCACGCTGCCGGACGGCACACCGCCGAATTGCCCACCCCCGACCGGCCCACCGCCGGCTGTGGTCGGGAGAGCGTCAGGACCCCAACGATCGATGCCGGGGCTGTCCGTTTCCTGTGCCCCCGCCGCCATCACGATGTGGATCGGTAGCGTCGCGCCGGAGAAAACACAGGAACGACACAGGTAAGACCTAGCCAGGGCACACAGCGATCCCCCAGGATCAGCTCATGACGAGCTCTCCATTTGCGACCTTCACGCCTCGCTCCGACACCGGACGGGAGACCCTGAGGGGTCCGGAGGGTCGACCGATCAAGGTGTTGGTCGTCGACGACGAGCAGACGCTGTCGGAGCTGCTGGGGTTGGCACTCCGGTACGAGGGCTGGGAGGTCCGGACCGCGGGCGACGGCGCCTCGGCGATCACCGCGGCCCGCGAGATGCGCCCCGATCTGGTCGTGCTGGACGTCATGCTGCCGGACATGGACGGCCTCGAGGTGCTCCGCCGCCTGCGCACCGATTCTGATCGGACCCCTGTGCTCTTCCTGACGGCTCGTGACGCCGTCGAGGACCGGATCGCCGGCCTCACTGCGGGTGGCGACGACTACGTGACCAAGCCCTTCTCGATCGAGGAACTGGTGCTGCGCCTGCGCGCCCTGCTCCGGCGATCCCACACTGCCATCACCGCCGACTCGTCACTGCTGACGGTCGGCGATCTGAGCCTGGACGAGGACTCGCGCGAGGTGCACCGCGCCGGCGACCTCATCGGATTGACGGCCACCGAGTTCGAGCTGCTCCGATTCCTGATGCGCAACGCCAAGCGGGTGCTGTCCAAGGCGCAGATCCTGGACCGCGTCTGGAACTACGACTTCGGCGGCCAGGCCAACATCGTCGAGCTCTACATCTCCTATCTGCGCAAGAAGATCGACTCCGGCCGCGACCCGATGATCCACACCATGCGCGGATTCGGCTACGTCCTGAAGCCGGCCGGCTGAGCCGGTGTCCGTGCCTTCGCCCGCCCCACCGACCCCAACCGTCACGAGCCCACCGACCACGACCGCCACCAGCCCGCCGACGAGACAGAGGCGTGCCGTCAAGCTCCGCACCAAGCTGATCGCCAGCATCGTCGGCGTGATCATCCTGCTCAGTGTGGTGATTGGCGTGACGACCGAGTTGTTTCTGAGTAACTATCTCCAGAGACAACTTGATGCCAAGCTGGGCACATTCGCACAACGAAACGGGCCAGAGCCTTCATCGGGCAACCCGGATGCCAGTGGCGGTACCGGATCGATCATCGTGGTCTCGCCGCCGACCTCGGCACCACAACGACCAACTTTCAACGGATGTGCCTCGTCTTCATCCACCACCGGTACGACCACCACCGGAGGCTTCGACCGGAAGTACATCCAGCCCGACAATTCGTTGTTCGCGGTGTTCTCCGGCGGCAGGCTGCTCGACGGTACGGTGAGAACCAGCAGCTGCGTGGTGATGACGCCTGCCATGGCGACCGGGTTGACGTCTTTGACCCCTGGTCAAGGAATCACCACGGTGACGATCCCCGGGTACGGGTCATTCCGGGTGAGTGCCCGGGCTGGTAACTCCGACGGGACCGTGTTCGTCACCGGGGCATCGCTGAGCGAGGTAACCGATACGCAGAAGCGGCTGGCGGTGATCATGGCGCTGGTCGCCGGCGGCGCGATCGTCCTGGGCGGTCTGATCGTGTTCGTCATCGTCAGGCGGTCGGTGCGGCCACTGGAACGGGTGGCCGCCACCGCTCGCAAGGTCGCCACCCTGCCGCTGGACAGGGGCGAGGTCGACCTGGCCATCCGGGTTCCGACGCGGGACACCGACGCGCGTACCGAGATCGGGTCGGTGGGGGCAGCCATCAACCAGATGCTCGGCCACGTCTCCGGTGCGCTGACGGCCAGACATGCGTCGGAGACCAGGGTCCGGCAGTTCGTCGCCGATGCCTCGCACGAGTTGCGCACGCCGCTGGCGGCGATCCGCGGCTACGCCGAATTGGCCCGCCGGGGCGAGCACGAGCCCGGTGCCGTCGCCCACGCCCTTCGCCGGGTCGAGTCGGAGTCCGCCCGAATGACCACGCTGGTCGACGACCTGCTCCTGTTGGCGCGGCTGGACTCCGGGCGTCCGCTGGCCACCGAGGAGGTCGACCTCACCATGCTGGTGGTCGACCGGGTCTCCGACGCGCGGGTGGCCGGCACCGACCACCGCTGGCAGCTCGACCTGCCGGACGAGCCGGTCACGGTGACCGGCGACGGGGCGCGCCTGCACCAGGTGCTCGCGAATCTGCTGGCCAACGCCCGTAATCACACCCCGCCCGGAACCGTTGTCGTCACCGGTGTCCGGCGCGAGCCGGGTGGCGCCGTGATGACCGTCACCGACAACGGTCCCGGTATTCCGACGGACCTCCAGCCGGAGATCTTCGGCCGGTTCGTCCGGGGTGATTCGTCGCGCTCGCGGGCCGCCGGATCGACCGGTCTTGGCCTGGCCATCGTCGCCGCCGTCATCTCCGCGCACGGCGGCACCGTCACGGTGGAGAGCCGGCCCGGTCGCACCTGTGCTCGCGTCTGGCTGCCCGACCACGTCGAATTCCGATCTCCCGCAGTCGATCCGCTGCCCAACTCGTCGGGCACGGCGTCCCTGACCAAGGGCTGACCGGTACCGATTTCCGGAACTGGGACCGCCCGGCGGGGGTCGGCACAGACGTCGGGAGTGCCTCACAGGATGGCCACAGTCGAGGCCAGTGATCAACACAGTCCCGGCCAGCAGAGTCACTGTCATGACCACCGAAACCCTTCGCTCCGATGTCGCCGATTCGAGCGACGAGGCCATGGCCGACACCGATTTCCGACTCGCTGCGGATCGGTCGGTGGTGATCACCACGCTGGACGTCGTCATTCCCGTCTACAACGAACAGGACGATCTGGGCCAGGCCGTCCGCCGGCTGCACACCTACCTCTCCACCTCGCTGCCCTACAGCTTCCGGATCACCATCGCGGACAACGCCTCCACCGACGCGACGCCGCGGATTGCCGACGAACTCGCAGACCACTACGAGGAGGTCGGCGTCCTGCACCTGACGCAGAAGGGCCGCGGCCGGGCCCTCAAGGCCGCCTGGACCCAGTCCGAGGCAGGGGTTCTCGCCTACATGGACGTCGACCTGTCGACCGATCTTGCGGCCCTGCTGCCGTTGATCGCTCCCCTTCTGACCGGCCACTCCGACCTGGCGATCGGCAGCCGGCTGGCCCGCGGTTCGCGGGTGGTCCGTGGATCCAAGCGGGAGTTCATCTCCCGCAGCTACAACCAGATCCTGCGCCGGACCCTCTCGGCCCACTTCTCCGACGCGCAATGCGGTTTCAAGGCGATCAGAGCCGACGTGGCCAGGCAACTGCTGCCGTTGGTGCAGGACGACGGCTGGTTCTTCGACACCGAGATGCTCGTCCTGGCCGAACGGAGTGGCCTGCGCATCCACGAGGTCCCGGTCGACTGGGTGGACGACCCCAACTCCAGCGTCGACATCGTCGCCACCGCCATGACGGACCTGAAGGGCGTCTGGCGCGTCGGCCGAGCACTCGCGTCCGGATCCCTTCCACTCGCCCAGGTGCGCGCCCAGCTCGGCCGTGGTTCCATCGAGCCGGCAACACCGGGCGTGCCAACAGGTATGGTCAAGCAAATCGTGAGATTCGCTGCCATCGGGGTCGTCTCGACGCTCGCCTATCTCTTGCTGTTCGTCGTGCTGCATCCGTTCATGGGCGCCCAGGTGGCGAACTTCCTGGCCCTGGCGATCACCGCGATCGCCAACACCGCAGCAAACCGACGGTTCACCTTCGGTGTCCGGGAACGGTCCGGTGCGGCACGACACCAGTTGCAGGGCTTCGGGATCTTCCTGCTGGGACTGGCCATCACCAGCGGTTCGCTGGCCCTGCTGCACGTGGGGGCACCGAATGCCAGCCGGATGTTCGAGCTCAGCGTGCTGGTGCTGGCCAACCTGGTCGCGACCGTCCTCCGATTCCTGCTCATGCGCGGTTGGGTTTTCCGTCGCATGGCTCCGGCCAGCGGGCAGTGACACCCCCCGATACCAAGAACTTCAGCCTCCACGTCCCCCAGAGCAAGGTAGCGATGACTTCGACACAGCAGCCCGATGTGGAACAACTGGAACTCGCCGAACCAGGCGCGCACCGGCAACAGACGCGCCCGGCAGCGCCGGTTCTCTCCAGGACCGGCGCTCGCCGGGTTTTCCTGGGTCCGGCCGGCAACCCCGGCTGGGCCCGGCCGTTGCACTGGCTGCTGCTGCTGGGGACGGCCCTGTTCTACCTGGTGAACCTCACCGGCAACGGCTACGCCAACGATTTCTACGCGGCCGCCGTGAAGTCGAGCACCCAGAGCTGGAAGGCGTGGCTGTTCGCCTCGCTCGACTCCGGGAACGCGATCACCGTCGACAAGCCGCCGGGCGCCATGTGGGTGATGGGCCTGTCCGCCCGGATCTTCGGCTTCTCCTCGGCGTCGATGCTGATCCCCGAGGCACTGATGGGGGTGGCCACCGTCGCCCTGGTGTACGGGGCGGTCAAGCGCTGGTCCGGTCCAGCCGCCGGTCTCGTCGCAGGCGCACTCGTCGCGCTGACTCCCGTTGCGGCGCTGATGTTCCGGTTCAACAACCCGGACGCCTTCCTGGTGCTGCTGATGACCGCCGCTGCCTACTGCGTGGTGCGGGCCATCGAGGCACCGGCCGTCGTTCCGGCTGTTCGCAGTGGTGAAGCCCGAGCCGCTGAGGCCGCCCGACCCGAGCAGCGAAAGGTGCCGCTTCGAGCGCGTGCCCTGACCTGGCTGCTGCTGGCCGGGGCCGCGATCGGCTTCGCCTTCCTGACCAAGATGCTGCAGGGCCTGCTGGTACTGCCCGGATTTGCCATCGCCTACCTGTGGGCGGCACCGAGCCGGCTGTGGACCCGGATCTGGCACCTGCTCGCGGCTCTCGGGGCCGTCATCGTGGCCGCGGGATGGTTCGTCGTGCTGGTCGCCCTGTGGCCGGCCGGATCGCGGCCGTACATCGGCGGGTCAACCGACAACTCGCTGTGGGAGTTGGCCATCGGCTACAACGGCCTCGGCCGGATCTTCGGCGGATCGGGCAACGGCGGTGGCGGAGGGACCGGCGGCGGTTTCGGCGGCGCCGGTGGTGGTGGTGCTGCCTTCGGCGGTACCACCGGCCTCGGCCGGATGTTCGGCACCTCCTTCGGCTCCCAGATCTCCTGGCTGATCCCGGCGGCACTGCTGGCCCTGCTTGCCGGCCTGGTGTTGTCGGCCCGTTCGGCGCGAACCGACCGCACCAGGGCATCGTTGTTGCTCTGGGGCGGATGGCTCGTCGTCTCCGGTCTGGTCTTCTCGTTCATGGAGGGCACCGTTCATCCCTACTACTCGGTGGCGCTGGCCCCCGGGATCGCCGGTCTGGTCGCGATCGGCGGCCGGGAACTCTGGCGCGGCAGGGCGAATCATGTGGTTCGGGTGATCCTGGCAGCCATGATCGCCGTGACGGCCATCTGGTCCTTCCACCTGATGCAGCGGGATGCCGCGAGCTGGAAACCCTGGATCCGGGACGTCACGCTGGTCGGCGGGCTCGTCGGCGCGGTCCTGCTGGTCGCGTCGATCGAACGGATCCGGAGACTGGCGGTCGTCGGCCTGCTCGTCGGGTCGGTCACCGCGCTGACCGGGATGACGGCCTTCGCCGTACAGACGGTCGCCACCGATCACACCGGCTCCACCCCGACGGCCGGCCCGGCGACCGCCGGCGGATTCGGGGGGGTCGGCGGCTTCGGCGGCGGACGGATACGAACCGGCGGCACCGGCGGATTCGGCGGCTTCACCGGCGAGATTCCTGACGGCGCACAGATCCCGACCGGCGCGCAGGCGCCAGGGGGCACCAGCGGCACAGCCCCCGGCACAACGGGCGGGACCGTTCCAGGGGCAACAGGCGGGACCGGCGCGTTCGCGCCGGGCGGGGCGGGCGGCGGATTCGGCGATGCCTCGGCAACTGAATCCGGTGTCGTCACTGCCCTCGAGGCGACCACCAGCCGGTGGGCGGCGGCCGCCATCGGCGCCAACTCGGCGGACGGCTACATCCTGTCGACCGACAAGGCGATCATGGCGATCGGCGGCTTCACCGGAAGCGATCCGTCCCCGACCCTCGCGCAGTTCCAGCAGTACGTGGCGCAGGGCGACATCGCGTACTTCATCGCCGGTGGCCGCGGCGGCGGCTTCGGCGGAGCCGGCGGCAATGGGACGTCGTCGCAGATCAGCAGCTGGGTGGAGCAGAACTTCACCGCCACCACCGTCGGCAGCACCACCCTGTACGACCTGCGGAAACCCGCCGCGGCCACCACCGGCGGTTGATCGGCGGCGGGGTCGGTGGCCGGGCCGGTGGCCTTCAACAGGCGCCGACCCGGCTTCCGGCCGCACACTGCTCTCATGCAGAAGCTCTCGTTGCAGGCCCTCGCCCGGGAACAGCAGACCGTCGCCGCCACCGCCTCGAGCGGGCGCAGCGCCCGGACAGTCTTCGGCGGTCACGAGCACGTCCTCCGTCAGACAGTCATCGCCCTGACCGCGGGCAGTTCCCTGTCCGAGCACGACAACCTCGGTGACGCAACGATTCTGGTGCTCTCCGGACGGGTCCGGCTGACAGCGGGACAGGTCAACTGGGAGGGTCGACAGGGTGATCTCCTGCTGATTCCGTCGTCCCGGAACTCACTTCTCGCCCTCGAAGATGCCGCCATCCTGCTCTCGGCTGCCGCAAAACCGGCCAAGGCGGGGTCGTCGCAGGAACAGCGGAGCAGGGAACCAGAGCCCGCTGCGAGCACAGGGACGGCATAGGCAGCGCTCAGCGTCAGCATTGGCTGGCGGTCCAGACTCGAAACATGACCATCACCGCCCCCTTTGCCGGTTTCGCGCCCACCGTCACCTCGAACGGACGCAGCGAGAACGGCCGTGAATCCCTGCGAGGTCCGGGCAATCGGGCCATCAAGGCCCTCGTCGTCGACGACGAGCAGACCCTTTCCGAACTCGTCGGACTCGCCCTGCGCTTCGAGGGCTGGGACATCAGGCTCGCCGGCGACGGACTGTCAGCCGTCGCCGCGGCCCGGGAATTCCGTCCGGACCTGGTGATCCTGGACGTCATGCTGCCGGACATGGACGGGATGGAGGTCCTGCGCCGGATCCGCGCCGAACTCGACCACGTCCCGGTGCTCTTCCTGACGGCCCGCGATGCCGTCGAGGACCGTATCGCGGGGCTGACCGCCGGCGGCGATGACTATGTCACCAAGCCCTTCTCGATCGAGGAGCTGGTGCTGCGACTGCGGGCGCTGCTCCTCCGTTCGAAGCTGAACGTGACCACCAACTCCCCCACGCTCGTGGTCGGCGACCTGACGCTGGACGAGGAGACCCGTGAGGTCTTCCGCGACGGCAATCCGATCATGCTGACCGCCACCGAGTTCGAACTCCTGCGCTTCCTGATGCGCAATTCCCGTCGGGTGCTGTCGAAGGCGCAGATCCTGGACCGCGTGTGGAACTACGACTTCGGCGGCCAGGCCAACATCGTCGAGCTGTACATCTCCTACCTGCGCAAGAAGATCGACGCCGGACGCGAACCGATGATCCACACGGTGCGCGGGTTCGGCTACGTCATCAAGCCGGCCCCGCTGGGCTGATCCAGACCTCCCGCGTCGCTCCGCCCGCCCCGAACGAAGATGTCGATCCGAATATATTTCAGCACCTCCTCTTCTTCCTGTTCCGCTCCTCGAACGACCGGAGCCCCGACCACTGCGAGGTTCCGATGACAGCCACCCTGGAGAAGTCCGGGAGCGAGCACGCTGCCGCCGACGAGGCTTCCCCTGCCACCGACACCACCCCCGTCATTCCGCAGAAGCTGCTGGTGCAACGGGTCTGGCGGGGCGGGGCGGACGATCCAGGCTGGGCCCGCCCCGCACTGTTCGGACTGCTGGCCGCCACCGCAGCCCTGTACCTGGTGAATCTGACCTCGTCCGGCTGGGCCAACGCGTTCTACTCTGCTGCCGCGCAGGCGGGTTCGGTGTCCTGGAAGGCCTTCTTCTTCGGATCCTCCGACGCGGCCAACGCGATCACCGTGGACAAGACTCCCGGGTCGCTGTGGTTCATGGCCCTGTCGGTGCGGATCTTCGGACTCAGCTCTTTTGCCATCCTGCTACCACAGGCCCTGATGGGTGTGGCGTCCGTCGGTCTGCTCTATGGCACCGTCAGGCGGGTGGCCGGTCCGGCCGCCGGCGTCCTCGCCGGCGCCGCCCTGGCATTGACACCCGTTGCCGCCCTGATGTTCCGATTCAACAACCCGGACGCCCTGATGGTGCTCGGGCTGGTGGCGGCGGCCTGGGCGATCATCAGGGCCATCGAGGACGGCAAAACCAGGTGGCTCCTCTGGTGCGGGGCCTTCGTCGGAATCGCCTTCCTGGCCAAGATGATGCAGGCCTTCCTGGTCGTGCCGGGTTTCGGCCTTGCGTACCTGATCGCCGGCCCGCCGAAGATCGGCAAGAGGCTCTGGCAACTGCTGGCAGCGCTCGGCTCGATGATCGTCGCCGGTGGTTGGTGGGTCGCCGTCGCGATGCTCTGGCCGGCCGCTGAACGTCCGTTCATCGGCGGGTCGCAGACGAACTCGGTGCTGGACCTCTTGTTCGGCTACAACGGGTTCGGCCGTCTCACCGGTGACGAGGTGGGCAGCGTCGGCTGGAGCGATCAGAGCTCGGCGACGAAGCTGATCAGTTCCGAGATGGGCGGGCAGATCGCGTGGCTGCTCCCGGCGGCCCTCATCGCGCTCGTCGCCGGACTGGTCCTCACCGCCCGGCGGAAGCGGACCGACCCGGTGAGGGCCTCCCTGATCATCTGGGGCGCATGGCTTGTCGTCACCGGAGTGACGTTCTCGGCCATGCAGGGCATCATCCACCCCTACTACACCGTCGCGCTCGCCCCGGCCATCGCCGCCCTCGTCGGCATCGGTGCGCAGCAGCTCTGGACGCATCGCCGGCATCCGGCGGCGCTCGGCACGCTGGCCGGAACCATCGTGCTGTCGGGCATCTGGGCAGAGGTGTTGCTGGCCAGGACCTCCACGTTCCTGCCCTGGCTCGGTCTGACGGTGGTGATCGGCAGCCTCGTCGCCGCCGCCCTTGTCGTGGCGGTTGCGGTACTTCCAGGGAACCGGACCCGCATCGTCGGGCCGATCGCCGCTGTGCTCACCGCAGCGGTCCTGCTGGCCGGACCGGCCGCGTACACCATCGACACCGTGTCGACCGGTCACGGTGGGGCCCTGCCCTCGGCCGGACCGGCGGTCGCCGGCGGCGGCGTCGGTGGTCGCGGCCTGCGCGGCGGTTTCGTCGGTGGCAACGGCGGCGGGAACTTCGGCGGCCAGACCCCCGGTCCCCCCGCGACGACCACCACCGGGACGACCGCAGCGGCCGGCGGCTTCAACCGTGGTGGCGGGGGCGGTGGTGGTCTGCTCGGTGCCACGACTCCGTCGGCGACCATGGTCGCGACCCTGTCGGCGAACTCTGGCAACCACACCTGGGCGGCGGCGATCATCGGCTCCAACAACGCAGCGGGATACCAGCTGGCGACGGGACTTCCGGTGATGGCGGTCGGCGGATTCAACGGCACCGATCCGGCGCCGACCCTGGCGCAGTTCCAGGCGCTGGCCAAGTCCGGCAAGATCCACTACTTCATCTCCGGTTCGGTCGGCTTCGGCGGCAACTCGAGCTCCACCTCGGGATCGCAGGACGCGACGCTGATCTCGGAGTGGGTGACGGCCAATTACACCGCCACCACGGTGGATTCGGTGACGATCTACGACCTGACGCCCAGCAGCATTTCCTAGAGCTCGCCGGGTCTGAACGACCTGAGCGTAAGACGAAGCGCCGGCGGGCCCCATCCCCGTCGGCGCTTCGGCGTGCTGCCCCGCCCCCAGCAGGAATCCGCACGACGGGATTCCTCGGCTCAGAACCAGCACACAGGAAGTGCAAAGGATCGGCAAGGAAAGGGCACAGCGCCATCCGCGAGAGTCACCTCATGACCACCGATGGCGCCTCCCCGTCCATGGCTCCGGCCGGGACCGCATCGCACAGAGAAGGAATTCACCGACCATGACCATGACCTCCGCGTTGACCACGGTCGACCTCCCGGCAGAGCCGTCGACCCGACCCCGAGAACCATTCTCCTCCAACGCTTCCGGCCCCCCTGTCCAGCGGAACCGTTGGAACAGGCTGGTTCGGGGCGGGGTCGACGACCCCCAGTGGGCCCGTCCGCTGCTGATCGCGCTGCTGGTCGTCACGGCCGGCGCCTACCTCTGGGATCTCTCGATCTCGGGCTACGCCAACGACTTCTACGCCGCCGCCGTCAAGTCCGGGACGGAGAGCTGGAAAGCCTGGCTGTTCGGGTCCCTCGACTCGTCGAACTCGATCACCGTGGACAAACCACCCGCCTCGCTGTGGGTGATGGTGCTGTCGGCGCGCATCTTCGGCTTCTCGTCCTTCTCCATGCTGCTGCCGCAGGCCCTGATGGGCGTCGGCACGGTGGCGCTGCTCTACGCGGCCGTCAAACGCACGTCCGGTCAGGCCGCCGGCCTCATCGCCGGGGCCCTGGTCGCGCTGACTCCCGTTGCCGCCCTGATGTTCCGCTTCAACAACCCCGACGCCATGCTGGTCCTGATGATGACGGCCGGCGGCTACTTCGTGGTGCGTTCCATCGAAGTGGTTCCGGCGGGCAAGAAGTCGCACGCCCTCCACTGGTTGCTGCTGGCGGGTATGGCCATCGGTTTCGCCTTCCTGACGAAGATGATGCAGGGTCTGCTGGTGCTTCCGGCGTTCGGCCTGGTCTACCTCGTCGCGTCCCCGAACGAGCTCGGCAAGCGTCTGTGGCACCTGCTGGCCGCGTTCGGCGCCGTGATCGTCTCGGCCGGCTGGTTCGTCGCACTGGTGGCACTCTGGCCCGCCGACTCCCGGCCCTACATCGGTGGCTCGACCGACAACTCCCTGTGGGAGCTGGCGATCGGCTACAACGGTCTCGGGCGGCTGTTCGGCTCGACCGGCAACGGCGGCGGAGGGGGAGGCGGTACGAGCTTCGGCGGGTCGAGCGGCCTGACCCGGATGTTCGGCACCTCCTTCGGCTCGCAGATCTCCTGGTTGATCCCGGCCGCTCTGGTCGCCCTCATCGCAGGACTGTGGTTCACCCGCAGGGCACCTCGCACCGACAAGACGCGCGCCGGCATCCTGCTCTGGGGCGGCTGGATGATCGTCACCGCCGTCGTCCTCTCCTACATGCAGGGCACCGTTCACCCCTACTACTCGGTCGCCCTGATCCCCGGCATCGCCGGCCTTGTCGCCATCACCGGACGGGAACTGTGGCGGGGCCGCGATTCCCACCTGGCCCGGGCCTCGCTGTCGCTGATGATCGTCGTGACGGCCGGCTGGTCCTACTTCCTGCTGAACCGGGACGCGGCGACGTTCGTGCCGTGGCTCCGCTGGGTCGTGCTGATCGGCGGCGTCCTGGGTGCCGCCACCCTGGCGGCCTCGATCGGCCGGCTCAAGAAGTACGCCGTGGTCGGGTTGCTCGTCGGCTCCATCGCCGCCATGGGCGGCACCGCCGCCTTCACCGTCGACACCGTCCTCACCGCGCACACCGGTTCCACCCCGACCGCCGGTCCGGTCACCAGCAGCATGGGCGGAATGGGCGGCGGTGGCTTCGGAGGCGAACGGCCGAGCTCCACCGGTACCGCACCGGCCGGGATACAGGGTGGCGGTGGCCGGGGCGACACCTCGACGAACAGCGAACTGGTCGCGCTGCTCAACGGGACCACGTCGCGTTGGTCGGCGGCCGTCATCGGCGACCAATCCGCAGCGGGTTACATCCTGTCGACGGATACGGCCGTGATGGCCATCGGTGGATGGAGCGGCTCGGACGAGTCGCCCACCCTCGCCCAGTTCCAGGCCTACGTGGCGGCTGGTGACATCCACTACTTCATCTCCGGCGGGAACTCCGGCGGAGGCGGCGGCCAGAGCGGGACCACCTCTTCGAGCAGCGCCATCACCACCTGGGTCGCCGCGCACTACACGGCCACCACGGTCGGCGGCGTCACGGTGTACGACCTGACGAAGGCGACCACCAGCTGATCCGAACGCATCACCACCAGCAGGCCCGGAACCGTCAGGTTCCGGGCCTGCTGTGCGTGAGATGGACGCGAATTTCCGGCGACCGGAGCCCGACCGACCGCTCGAACCGGGCAATCGCTGTCGAGTAGACAAATTCACTCCATAGTGGGCATTGAATAGGCATCCTCTCGGAAGGACGAAGGGAATCGGCCAATTCGGTCACTCGGCAGCGGACGGTCACGACGGTTGTGACCTATTCCCCCGGACGTGCGATTCAGGCCTGAAGAAAGTCGCCGTGCGTATTGAGCGATGCGAGGACTTCTTCTTCCGGGGGACGTGTGCTTCACCGAAGTGGCGTGCTGGCCTCGGCATTCGGCCGTCCAGTCATCCGGTTGCTACGAACGACGGATCTCGACAGGTCCACGAAGGAAAAGGTCGGCCGACCCCATTCGTGCTTGTCGGAATCCATGGCCCACCGTTCAACCCGTACTGCCCCTCTGCCCCACACCGATTCACCGTCGACCTCCGCTTCGCGGACCGGCGACCCACCCGAAAGGCACAACATGTCCGACCACTCCCGCGCGATTACCCGTCCTCGTCGGTTCCGGCCGTTGCTCATCATCGCGGGTCTCGCCGGCGCGGTGGTGCTCTCGCTGTCGATGACGAACACCTTCTCCGCCTTCACCGCCTCCATCAACAACTCGGTCAACACCTCGGCGTCCGGCACCCTGATCCTGCAGGAGGTCAATCTGGCCGGTGGGACCGGGTCTACCTGCAACAGCACGGATGGCGGCACCATCAGCACCAACGCGAGCACCTGCGCCACCATCAACAAGTACGGCGGCAGCACCACCATGGTCCCCACCAACACCGGCGGAACGACCAGCGTGTCGACCACCGCCATCACTTTCAAGAACACCGGGACCGGCATTGCTCAGTCGTTCACACTTACTCCGGGTGCGTGCACGCAGACCCCGAACGGCACCCCCAACGGCACCGCGACGGACTTCTGCGCCAAGTTGAACGTCAGCATCAAATCCGGCACGACGGTGATTTTCACCGGCACCGCTGCCGCACTCGCAAGTGGCGGAGCGATCAATGTCGGCGCGCTCGCCACCGTCCCGGCGCCGAATGGCGCGGTCGTCCCGATCACCTTCGCCGTCACGGTGGACAATTCGGCAGGCAACACCTACCAGGGACTCGCAGCCTCACAGCCACTGTTGTGGACGCTCTCGTCCTGAGTGTTCGCACGATAGGAAACATCTAGAAGTCCTGAAAGCCATTCAGCACTGCAGATCTCGGAGGTCGTTGTCGTGAAGCCAGCGCACCACGGCTCCACGACAACGCTCGAGGATCTGCTGGCATCTGCACCACCTGCACCCCCGACGACCCGGCCTTCCGGGACCGCGCCCCGTGCGAGGTCCCGGAAGGTGCGGGTCCTGGGACTGCTGGCCGTCATCGCCATCGTGCTGACCCTGCTGGCCGCCGCCGGCTGGTGGATCAGCGGCGGCCGCTGGATGATCGTCGCGACCCCCTCGATGGGTGAGGCTGCGCCGGTCGGGACCCTAATCTTCACCGAGAAGGTCACGGTCGCCGACGTCCGTGTCGGCGACATCGTCAGCTTCCACTCACCGCTCAACCCTGGTGAGACCTACACCCACCGCGTCGTTTCGGTGGATTCCTCCGGCGCTCTGCACACACGCGGCGACATCAACGGCGCGATGGATCCAGCACCTCTGCACCAGAAGGACCTGGTCGGCAAAGTCGTGGCCCGCTGGTGGGCGTTCGGGTGGCTGATCCGTGCGGTGCCGTTCCTGCTGGTCGGTGGTCTCGTTCTGTGGGCCGCGACGCGCCGCTGGGCGTCGATGACATGGCTTGTGCCACTGCGGGTCTTCGGTTCGTCGCTGCTGGTGGCGATCGCTGCCTTCCTGCTCAAGCCATTCGTCGGCTTCGTCGTCGTCCTCAACATGCCCACCGCGAACGGCGTGGACGCCACCCTGGTGTCCACCGGAATCCTCCCGATCCGCATCTCACCGACCGGCGGAACGGCCGTCGACTTCATCGACGGCCAGGTGGCCACGGTGAGCGCCGCAGGAACGGCCGGGCCCCGTGGCTACCAGTTCAGCTCCAGCCCGCACCTTTCGTTGTGGTGGTGGTTGGTCCTGATCGCCTGTTGGCTGACGCCACTGATCATCGGGCTCCTGGCCAACCGCCCTGATCCGCCCATGCCGGACGACCGGGCCGACGCACCCACCGGCGGCGGTACCGGTGGTCCATCAGTGGACAGGACACCCATCGGATCCATTGCGGCAGTGCGGGTCGCGCACACCGGTCACCGATCGGAGTCGGTCGCCGCCGGGCCGGCCGGTCGTCATCGGAAGGTGAGGGCCCAGGGCGGAGAGCGCCCGAGCAGGGTCCGGCCGCGTTGGGTCGCCGGAATCGTCGTGGCCCTGGCCATGACCTCCGTCCTGGTCCCCTCGACCGCCAGCGCTTTCACCGCCAGGATCACGAACAGCACAAATACAGCGGCCTCGAATCCCTACTTCACCTGCCTGGCCTCGACCGCCCCGCCGGTAACACCCACGCCTTACTTCACCTGGCCTCTCGGTGAGACGACGTTCGTGGGAGCGCAGGATGTCTCGGGCAACAACAGGGCCGGCAACTACAGTGGCTCGTTCACCGCGTCGACGTCGAAGGCCTGCAGCCGGGACACCACCGCGTCCGTCACCTTCGGCGGTACCCGGTCGTACGTCCAGAGCGGTTCCTTGCTCGGCATCCTCACTGCGATCGCCGGTCCCAACACCTTCAGCGTGGAGATCTGGTTCAAGACCACCAGCACCACCGGCGGCCGACTGATCGGCTTCGGCGACGGCAACGGGACGGTTCTCGGCACGACCTCCGGCACCTACGACCGGCACATCTACATGACGACTGGTGGCCAGCTGTTCTTCGGGGTCTACCCCAACACCGTCAAGACGATCAACAGCTCGTCGACCTACAACGACGGTCTTTGGCACCAGGTGACCGCCACCCTGTCGCCGACGGCCGGCACGGCGTTGTATGTCGACGGAGCCCAGGTCGCATCCGACCCGACCTCGAAGACCGCTCAGAGCTACTCGGGCTACTGGCGCGTCGGCTACGACAACCTCAACGGTTGGACCTCCAACCCGAGCAACTACAACTTCCTCGGCTCCCTTGCCTACGCATCCGTCTACACGGTTGCCCTCAACGCCACCCAGGTCGCGCAGCACTACGCCGCTGGTAACGGAACCCCCACCCGCTGAGGGCATCGCGAAATTTCTCCCGAATCAAGTTGACCCCGACGTAACGTCAGGCTGCATCGTGGTCCTTGTCCGGGTCGATCGATCCGGATGACCAAGGCGGCAGGGCACCATTGTCCTGGCACCGGAGCGTCGCGGAGAAGGTGAGAAGAGATGACGAGTTATTCGGTCGGCCAGGTGGCCGATCTGGCAGGTGTGACGGTCCGGACGTTGCATCACTACGGCCGGATCGGGCTGCTGGAGCCGGAGGATCGCAGCGGGGCGGGATACCGCCAGTACTCCGATGCGGACCTGGACAGGTTGCAGCACATCCTGTTCTACCGCGAACTCGGATTCTCGCTCGAGGAGATCTCGAACATTCTCACCGATCCCGGTGCGACCACCGGGGCACATCTGCGCAAGCAGCACGAGTTGCTGAACAAGCGGATCGACAGGCTGAGAGAAATGATCGCCGCCGTCGAGAAGGAAATGGAGGCACACACCATGGGAATCCAATTGACGCCGAAGGAGAAGTTCGAGATCTTCGGGCAGAACTACAGCGAGGACTACGAAACGGAGGCGGAGCAGCGCTGGGGCGACACGGAGGCCTGGAAGCAGTCCCAATCCCGCACCGCGACCTTCAGCAAGGAGGACTGGGTCCGGATCAAGGCAGAGGGTGACGATCTGAATCGGCGTCTGGGTGCCGCCCTGGGCTCCGGCACATCGCCCGACAGCGTCACCGCGATGGACCTCGCCGAGGAGCATCACGCCAGCATCGAGGTGTTCTACGAATGTCCGTACGCGGCGCACCGAGGCATCGGCGACATGTACGTGGCCGACCCCAGATTCACCAAGACGTACGACGATGTGGCCCCGGGCCTGGCCCAGTGGCTACGAGATGCCATCCACGCCAACGCCGATCGGCACGAGGGCTGATCGGCGATCCTTGATCGTGCGGCGTCGCGGTTGCATGCCGGCCTTCTCTGCTGCGGGAAGGCCGGCATGCCCGGGGCCCCGGGGGCAGGCGCAAGCCTCGCCGACTCAGAGGTTGGCGACGATCTCCCGCTTCAGGATCTTGCCGCTCGGGCCCATCGGCATCGAGTCGACGAACTCGACCCGCCGCGGGTACTTGTACCGCCCGAGATGCTGCTGCGACCAGGCGATCAGCGTCTGGTCGTCGAGTTCCGGTGCGTCGGGCGAGCGCACCACCACGGCGCAGATCTCCTCGCCGTGCACCTCGCTCGGATAGCCGACCACCGCCACCTGGGCGACTCCGGGGTGCCCGGCCAGCACCTCCTCGACCTCCCGTGGGTACACGTTGTAGCCACCACGGAGGATCATGTCCTTCTTGCGGTCGACGATCGAGACGAAGCCGTCGGCGTCCTTGATCCCGAGGTCGCCGCTGCGGAACCAGCCGTCGACCATCACGGCGGCGGTCGCCTCGGGGTTGTTGAGGTAGCGGGAGAACACGCAGTGACCCCGGATGACGACCTCGCCCATCTCCCCCGTCGGCATCAGCTCGATGGCGCCCTCCACCTCGGCGGCGGCGATCTCCGCGTCGACACCCCAGATGGCGCGGCCGACGGTCCCGGGCTTGCGACCGAAGACCGGCTGGTTGAAGGTGGCCACCGGCGAGGTCTCCGACAGCCCGTAGCCCTCGTAGATGTCGGCCTCGAAGACCTCGGCAAACTTGTCGATCACGGCGACCGGAAGGCTAGAGCCTCCGGAGGCCGCCACCCGCAGGCTGGGCCGCCGATCGTCCGTCCGGGCGGCCGCCAGCAGGCCGATGTACATCGTCGGCACCCCCATGAACACGTTGACCTTCTCCGCCACGATCACGTCCATGGCCGCCGCACCGGCGAAACGGGGCAGCATCACCAGCGTCGAACCAGAGAAGAAGCCGGCGTTCATCGCGCAGGTCTGGCCGAACGAGTGGAACAGCGGCAGGCAGCCCAGGATGATGTCCTCCGGCGTCAGGACCATCACGGAGGTGGCCGAGACGATGGCGTTCATCGTCATGTTTAACTGGGTCAACACGGCGCCCTTGGGCGAGCCGGTCGTGCCCGAGGTGTAGAGGATGACGGCGTCGTCCTGGGCCTCGCGCTCCACGTAGCCGGCGACCGGCTCGACGTCGGCGGCCAGCAGGTCCAGGCGCTGCGCTTCCTCGCCGCCCATCACCGAGTAGAGGGGGATTCCGGCAGCCTCCGCCGCCGGCGCACCCTCGCCGAGCAGGGGCGCAGCGACCACCAGCAGCTTCGCCTCGGAGTTCTCCAGCACGTAGGTGATCTCCCTGGCCACCAGCAGCGCATGTACCGGAACGACCACCGCCCCGAGGGAGAGCGCTGCGTAGTAGACCCGCGGGAAGTCGGGCACGTTGGGCATCAGCATGGCAACCTTGTCGCCGGGGCCGATGCCGGCGGCGGCGAGCACGGAAGCGTAGCGGCGGGCCTGCTCCCACAGGTCGGAGTAGGTGATCCGCTGCTCGCCCATCACCACGGCCTCGCGCTGCGGGAAGCGTTGCGAGGACTCGGCGAGGATGCCGGCCAGGGTCAGGCTCATGTCGTTTGGACCGTTCTCGTTTTCAAGGACTGTCCGGCCAGCCAGCCGGGCCGTCAGGTGGATTCTGTTCGGCAGGTGGTCGTCGGACACACCACCTCGGTGTGGATCGACGCCACTGCGAGACCCACACTGCTGTGGGACCAACGTCACAGACGACGATACGCACGCCCACCGGGAGAGCACCCAGTTGGCCCGGACCGACACCCTCGAAGTAGATTCGCGCACAGATGGGTTGGAAATGGTCCTGTCCGGGATCGCGGTGACCCACCACGGTCCGGGCAGGGGCGACGGTAACCGCCGTAGTGGGACAACTTCTTGTAGAAGCGGAGACGTACATGTCCGAGGTCAACGAGGCCCACAAGGACTCGACAGCGCTGGATCCGGCACCCCTGGATTCGACAGCGACCCAGTCGTCGGCCGAGGCGGCCGCGCTCCCGGAATCCGGAACGCTCACCTACAACGGTGCGACGCTCGACCTCAAGGTGGTCAAGGCCACCGAGGGATCCTCCGGTGTGGAGATCGGCAAGCTGCTGAGCACCACCGGCATCGTCACCCTCGATCCGGGATTCACCAACACCGGCTCCACCACTTCGGCGATCACCTACATCGATGGCGATGCGGGCATCCTGCGGTACCGGGGCTACCCGATCGAGCAGCTCGCGAAGTCCTCGACGTTCATCGAGACCAGCTACCTGCTGATCTACGGCGAGCTGCCGACCGAGCAGCAGCTGGCCGATTTCACCTCCCGCATCAACCGTCACACGCTGCTCCACGAGGACCTGAAGCGGTTCTTCGACGGCTTCCCCCGCGACGCGCACCCGATGCCGGTGCTGTCCAGTGCCGTCAGTGCGCTGTCGACCTTCTACCAGGACTCGCTCGACCCGTTCAATCCCGAGCACGTGGAGCTGTCGACCGTCCGTCTGCTGGCGAAACTGCCGACCATCGCGGCCTACGCCTACAAGAAGACCGTCGGCCAGCCGCTGCTGTACCCGGACAACTCGCTGGGACTCGTCGAGAACTTCCTGCGGATGTCCTTCGGTTTCCCGGCCGAGCCGTACGACGTCGACCCGAAGCTGGCGAGCGCGCTCGACCAGCTGTTCATCCTGCACGCCGACCACGAGCAGAACTGTTCGACCTCGACGGTCCGGCTGGTGGGGTCGGCGCACGCGAACCTCTTCGTGTCGGTGGCTGCGGGCATCAACGCCCTGTTCGGTCCGCTGCACGGCGGTGCCAACGAGGCGGTGCTGCAGATGCTCGGCTCGATCCGTGACGACGGCGGCGACATCAGCAAGTTCGTCGACCGGGTCAAGAAGAAGGAGCCGGGCGTCAAGCTGATGGGCTTCGGACACCGGGTCTACAAGAACTACGACCCGCGTGCCGCGATCGTCAAGCAGACGGCCGACGGGATCCTGGAATCCCTCGGCGCCAACGACGAGTTGCTTGACCTGGCCAAGCAGCTGGAAGAGGTTGCGCTGCATGACGATTACTTCATCTCGCGGAAGCTCTACCCGAACGTCGACTTCTACACCGGCCTGATCTACAAGGCCATGGGCTTCCCGACCAAGATGTTCACCGTGCTTTTCGCCATCGGCCGACTGCCGGGCTGGATCGCCCAGTGGCGCGAGATGATCGAGGACCCGGCCACCAAGATCGGTCGCCCGCGTCAGGTCTACACCGGTTACACCGCAAGGGATTACGTCCCCGAGGACCACCGCTGACCCCTGCCGCCCTGCCGCCCTGCCGACCTGCCGCCCTTGCGGCGCATACAGGAGTGCCCGGCGCATACAGAAGTGCCCGTTTTCGGTCGATCGGGGCCGATATGGGCATTCCTGTATGCGCACCGGGGTGAGCCGTCCGCGTTGGCTGCGCAGGCGGGAGTCACAGGTGTTGTTGGACTGGCGCAAGGGAACTAGTCCGTCATGACGACACTGTTGTGGTTCCGGCGCGATCTACGTCTGGACGATCACCCCGCCCTCCTCGCGGCCGCTCACGGCCCCGGCGGCGAGAGTCGCGATGTGCTCGGCGTTTTCGTCGCCGACGACCAACTGCTGAACGGGTCGGGTTCGCCGCGCCGGAACTTCCTGGCGGGTTGCCTCGACGCGCTGTCCGAGTCCATGGGCGGACGTCTGCTGATCGTGCACGGACGACCCGAGAAGGTCATTCCGCAGCTGGCCGCCAAGGTCGATGCGAAGCAGGTCCACATCTCGGCCGACTACGGTCCCTACGGTCGAGCCCGGGACGAGCGAGTCGAAAAGGCACTGCAGGACAAGAACGTCGAGCTGGTCACCACCGGTTCGGCCTACGCCATCGCACCCGGCCGGGTCAACAAGCCCGACGGCAAGCCGTACGCAGTCTTCACCCCTTACTTCCGGGGGTGGACGGCCCACGGCTGGCGCAAGCCCGCCGGGTCGGGTGACTCCGTGCAGTTCGTCGACCCGGCCGGGCTGGGCAGGTCTGTTGCCTCCGAGAAGGTGTCGGCGGCCCTGAGCAAGGGGATGGAACTACCGGAACCGGGCGAGGCCGCCGCCCGGAAAGCGTGGTCGCACTTCCTCGAGACCGCCGTCGCTGCCTACGATGACGAACGAAACCGCCCAGATCATCCTGGCACCAGCCATATGTCGCCCTATCTGAAGTGGGGTTGCATCCATCCGCGAACCCTGTTGGCCGACCTCGCCCGCCGGCGTTCGGTGGGAGCCGATTCCTACCAGCGTGAATTGGCTTTCCGGGACTTCTACGCGGACATCCTCTTCCACCGGCCGGACACGCTGACGGTGTCAGCCGATCTGACGATCGACCGGCTCGACTGGGATACCGGAAAGGAGGCCGACGAGCGATTCGAGGCCTGGAAGCTCGGGCGCACCGGTTACCCCTACGTCGACGCCGGCATGCGTCAGTTGCTGGCGGAGGGCTGGATCCACAACCGCGTCCGGATGGGAGTGGCGTCGTTCCTGATCAAGGATCTGCACCTGGCCTGGCAACTCGGGGCAGCCCACTTCATGGACCATCTGGTGGACGGCGACATCGCCTCCAATACCCACGGATGGCAATGGGTGGCCGGAGCCGGCGCCCAGGCGTCGCCGTACTACCGGGTCTTCAACCCGATCAGCCAGGGCGAGAAGTTCGATCCTGACGGCGACTACGTCCGCAGGTACATCCCGGAGCTGGCCGCCGTCGCCGGCAAGGCCGTGCACCGTCCGTGGGATCTGCCGGACGGCGTCCCGAAGGGTTATGCCCCGCCGATCGTCGATCACGCCGCCGAGCGCACCGAGACCCTCCGGCGCTGGGAGCAACGTCCCCACACCCGCTGAGGCCCCCGCTGATGCGCCCCGGACAAATGGCAGCCGACCCGTACCGTCGTGCCATGGAGACCACGATCGACAGCGCGGGGCGGATCGTCGTCCCGAAAGCTCTCCGTGATGCCCTCGGTCTCGCTCCCGGTTCGTCGGTCGACATCTCGCGCTACGGCGCCGGCCTGCAGCTGATCCCGGTCGGGCGCACGGCGAGGCTTGTCGAGGAAGGCGGGGTCCTGGTCGCAGCGGGCACTACCGTCGTCGACGACGACGTCGTCCTCGAGCTCGTCGACTCATTGCGACGATGACACTCCTGGTGGTGGACACCAGCGTCGCGGTTCCCTCGGTGCTCCAGCCGCGCGCTTTCCACCGCCAGGTCACTGCGTGGTGGGCAGGTCGCGTGGTCACGCTCTCCGGCCGGCTGGGCATCACCGGGGTGCCGTCTATGACGGAATGGTGGCTGCAGCTGCGGTGGAGCACGACGCCTTGCTGACCATCCGAGATATCCGCGCTGTCAGCACCTACGGGCTGATCGGCGCAGGTATCGAGTATGTCGACCAGCGAAATCCTCCCCTTCCGCCTCCTTGCAGCGCGCTGAACAAGCGTTTAGTATCCTGATCATGCGTTTAGTCAAGAGCGGCGATCCGGACGACCTGACCACCAAAGCCCGCATTCGGGACACGGCCATCACGATGATCGGCCGGTCCGGCTTCGCGGCGGCGACGGTCCGCGCGATCGCCGCCGAGGTCGGGGTCTCGCCGGCACTCCTGTTGCACCACTTCGGATCCAAGGATGGCCTGCGCGAGGCGTGCAACGAGTACGTCCTCGGTTGGTACACCGTCCAGGTCGACGAGATCGCCCGGGACGACTCTCCCGCCACCGTCGTCGGGATGATCGAACGGACCCCGGAGATGCTGCCACTGGCCGCCTACATCCGACGTTCGCTGATCGATGGGGGCACCTTTGCCCGACAGATCTTCGACGCTCTGGTTGTCGACACCGAGAGATACCTCGACCGATCCGTCGCCTCCGGACGCGTCCGGCCCACCGCCGATCCCCACGGGCGAGCCGTGCTGATGGTGGTCACCAGTCTCGGCAGCCACCTCCTTGCCGAATATCTGGTGCCGACAGAGACACCGGCAGAGCAGCTGGTCCCGGCAGCTTCGCAGCGGTTGATGCTTCCGGGGCTCGAGCTGTACACCCATGGCCTGTTCACCGATTCGGGCTACCTGGATGCCTATCGGGAGTGGCAACGGGAGAATCCCGCGAGCCAATCGTCCGTGCGAGGCGAACGACAGGAAATGCGAGAGGAGTCATCATGAGCGGCGAGGCGATCGAGATCCGCGGCCTGACCAAGTCTTTCGGCGCGACCATCGCCCTGGACCAGCTCGATCTGAGCGTCCGCAGCGGCGAGGTGCACGGCTTCCTCGGGCCGAACGGATCCGGGAAGTCGACCACCATCCGGGTGCTGCTCGGTCTCTTGCGGGCCGATGCCGGCGAGATCCGGCTGCTCGGCGGCGATCCGTGGCGTGACGCGGTGGACCTGCACCGGCGGCTCGCCTACGTTCCCGGGGACGTCAACCTCTGGCCGACGCTGACCGGCGGCGAGGTCATCGACCTGATGGGCCGGTTGCGGGGTGGGCTCGACACGAAGCGACGCGACGACCTCATCGCCCGTTTCGAGCTCGACCCGCGGAAGAAGTCGCGCACCTACTCCAAGGGGAATCGGCAGAAGGTGGCCATCATCGCCGCTCTCGCCTCGTCTGTCGAGCTGCTCGTGCTCGACGAGCCGACCAGCGGACTCGATCCCCTGATGGAGTCGGTCTTCTCGGACTGCATCCGTCACGAGCGCGAACAGGGTAGGACGGTGCTGCTGTCCAGCCACATCCTCTCCGAGGTCGAGCAACTCTGCGATCGCGTCAGCATCATCAAGGCCGGTGCCCTGGTCGAGTCCGGCACCATGGCGGAACTCCGACACCTGACCCGGACCCGTGTGGAGGCCGAGATCGATTCGCCGCCAACGGCACTCGGTCAGGCTCTTGGCGTGCACAACCTCACGGTCACCGGCCACCACGTCCGATTCGACGTCGACGACGCAGAACTCGGCGCCGTGCTGGGGGTCCTGACCGCCGGCGGGCTCAGGTCCCTGACGGCGCAGCCACCTACCCTGGAGCAGCTGTTCCTGCGCTACTACGGGCGCGCACCGGAGCCTGGCCCGAAGGTGACCCGATGAGCATCGACACGCGACCGACGTCGTCGACAACTGTTGCTCGGCAACGGTATGCCGGATTGTGGACCGTCCTACGCCTGGGTCTCCGGCAAGAACGGCTGCCCCTGATCATCTGGACGTTTGCCGTTGCAGCCACCGTGCTGTCCACCGTCTCCGCGATCAAGGGCCTCTACCCGACGGCGGCCGACCGGGCCCAGCTGGTGGACTCGATCACTGCCAACCCCGCCTTCCTCGCCCTGACCGGCCCGCTCACCACGCCATCACTCGGCGGCGTGACGGCGTGGCGGGTCGAAGTGCTGGGCGGTCTGGCCGTCGCATTGATGTCGGTGTTCACGGTGGTCCGTCGGACCCGAGCCGACGAAGAGTCCGGGCGGGCCGAACTTCTCGCCTCCGGCGTGCTCGGCCGGCGCAGCACGTTGACCGCCGCGCTGCTCCTCGCCTGGACGTGCGCCGTCGTCATCGGCGGTATCGGCGCGCTGGGTGCCATCGGCAGCGGACTCCCTACGGCGGGCGCCCTGGCACTGGGAGCCTGCCTCGCCGGGCCTGGCCTCGTCTTCGGTGCGGTCGCAGCAGTCGGTGCGCAGATCTTCGAGAATGCCCGGACGGCAACGGCTTCGGCTCTCGTTGCTCTTGCCACGGCGTTCGCTGTCCGGGCTGCTGCCGATCTGTGGTCCGGAGCCGGCTGGCTGCGCTGGCTGAGTCCGTTGGGCTGGGTCGCAGAGGTCGGCGCGTTCGGGGCGCAGCGCTGGGCGGTCCTCCTGCTGTTCGTCGCGTCGGCTCTCGTTCTCAGCGCTATCGCGATTGCCTTGTCCGGACGACGGGACCTGGGCCATGGCCTCTTCGCAGCCGGCCTCGGCCCAGCCGGCAACACCAGCCTGCGAAGTGGTTGGTCGCTGGCACTCCGGCTGCACCGGACGTCGTGGATCGGCTGGGCCACCGGGTTCCTCGTGCTCGGCCTGCTCACCGGCTCCCTGGCCACCGGCGCAGCGGCGCTGATCGGAGACAACGAGCGCATCCGACAACTGGTCGAGGATCTGGGTGGCACCGGAGCCGTGTCCGATGAACTGCTGTCGGCGCTGGCCGGAATCGCCGGACTCGTCGCCGGCGGCTACGTGGTGTCGGCGACCCTTCGCCTGCGGGTCGAGGAGGAAGCCGGCCGAGCCGAAACTGTTTTGTGCACTGGACTTTCACGAACCCGCTGGTGGAGTGGGCACCTGCTCTGCAGCCTGGGCGGGTCGGCCGGCCTCCTGGTGATCTGCGGTCTGGCGACTTCAGCGGTGCGCTGGAACGTTGGCCCTGCTGGTGCCGGCCTGGCTGCCATGGCCGTCCAGATCCCAGCGGTGCTGGTGATCGGCGGAGTCACCTCCGCGGTCATCGCAGTGGCGCCGAAGTTCTCCTCCGCGAGTTGGGGCCTGCTCGGACTGGCGGCCCTGCTCGGACCCTTGGGCGAGCTGTTGGGCCTGCCCGCGACCATCCGCGATCTCTCGCCCTACACCCTGGTGCCGGCCTTGCCGGCGGCTCCCATGACATGGGCCCCGGTGGTGGCGCTGATCGTGGGCGCCGCGGCGTTCACCGCCGTCGGCTTCCGGGCGTTCACGCGGCGCGACCTCGGCTGACGACGCGGCTGACGACGCGCCTGGCGACTCTCGGCGGTCCGTGGCGACCGACCGCGACGCCTTGCGACGGACCACGACCCCTGGCGACCGACCGCGTATACAGGAGTGCCCAGAATCAGCCGAAATCTGCGATTTACGGGCAGATTCGAACGCGCCGGGCAGAACTGTATGCGCAGAGAGCGGCGGCTAGCAGAGAGCGGCGGCTACTGGAGATAGCCCTCGACGGTCTTGACCGGGCGGGCCGCGGCGTCCTCGGGGTTCTCGCCGAACTCGGTCTTGGCGCGGCGCTGGCGGAGCAGGTCCCAGCACTGGTCGAGTGCTTCCTCGAGGGATTGCAGCTCGGCATGCTCCGCCTGCGAGTCGATCTCGCCGGCCAGCCGCTTCGCACGGAGCTGGTGCTCCTGATCGACGAGGGAGCGGACGGTTCCGAGAATGTCGTGCTCGGTCATGTGGGGCACTTCCTTACCTAGAGGCGGTCGCGCGGAAAACCGTCAGAAACCTTCCGGACGCAAACCCCATGATGCCGTCCACGTCTCGCCGGGCGCGAGGTGGAGTAGCCCGTCACCGGAATTGAAGGCATCGACGGCGCAGGTCATCGGTTCCACTGCGATCGCCACCCGCTGGTCCGGCAGCCCTGGCCCGGGGAAGTTCTCGGGCGAGTAGATCTGCACCCAGCCGAAGACCTCGTCGGCCCAGAGCACCACGGCGGTTCCGTCCCCTGCGGCCAGTCGGTGCGCGACCCGGCCGTCGGTCGCCGTCAGGCCGGTCAGTGCGGTGTCCGCCTTGATGTCCCCCACCCGTATCCCGCCGCGCAGGTCAAGGTGGGTGCCGTCGACCGACTCCCTGGCCATCGGGATCATCCGGTCGTCGACCGCGGCGTGGGTGTCGGCGGCCACCGTCACCGTCAGGTCGGTAGCAGCGTGCTCCCCCACCCGGAGATACGGATGCGCGCCGATGCCGAACGGAGCCGTGCCAACACCGACGTTGGTCAGGCGGTAGGTCACCCGCAGACCGTCGTCGACCAGCGCGTAGATCACCTCTAGATCGAGGGTGAAAGGGTACCCGTGCTGCGGGTAGATCGAGGCGCCCAGCGTGACGAAGTCCTCGCCCTGGTCGACCAGGTGGTACGCGGTGTTCCGCAGCAGGCCGTGGATCGCATTCCCGCGGGAAGGCTCGGTGATGTCCAGCTGCTGGGTCTTTCCCTCGTGCTGCCATCTGCCGCCGGCCACCCGGTTCGGCCAGGGTGCCAGCACCAGACCGCACCCCATCGGCGCGACGACGTCGTCGGTCCAGGTTTCGGTGAAATGCACGCCGGCAACGGAGAATTCGCGCAGGACGGCCGCGACCTGACCGACCTTCACCACCGCATCTCCGCGACGCACCTCGAACTGGTGGCCCGAAACCGGGCGGACGACGGTCGCGCTCATCGCTCCTGCCTCTTCGCCCAGGCGCTCATCGGGACATGAGCTCGTCCCTCGCTACGAGGCCCGCTCATCGGGCCTGCGCGGTGAAGTGCGACACCGCGCGGCCGAACTGGAGCAGCCGCTGCATCTGCGCCAGACCACCGTCGGTCACCGATTTCGAGAAGCGGTAGGTCTCGACGTATTGAACGGTGCGGGTCTCGTTCGCCTCGGTGAGCTCCGTCATCGAGCGTTCAGGCGTCTGGGTCGACAGGTAGAGCATCACCGCGTGCATGGTGCGGGATCCGTCGGGTTCGGCCTTGAAACGATTCCGCAGTCCCTGGTCGACGATGGCGTGCAGCGGGATCGTCCGGACCGACGAGGAGAACATCAGCACGTCCGGACGGTCGTCGTCCGTCTCGTCGTCGCCGTGCCAGAGGATCAGCCGGTGCCCGTCGGTGACGGCCACCTCCTGCCACAACGATTCGCCCCACGCCTGTTGCGAGGGCACCCGTTCGCAGGTGAAGGCCTTGACCGCACTCGGGTCGAGCACGCCGTACAGGGCTTCCAGCGCAGCGTCCGCATCCCGGATGTAGGCCCTGACCGCGTCGTCGAGACGTGGATACGGCGCCCAGTCCTGCGGCGAATGTGGTGCGGGGTAGGTCATGGACGACGCCTCCTCTGGGCAGCCCGGAACGGGGCAGGCCACCTTGAATCCTGCACCATCGCGCCGGGCTCTCGGACCGGCCTCCGTCAGGGACGCGCACCCGCCTCCGGCCGGGACGGGCCCCGGTCGGTGTCAGGACAGGGCGCCGCTCGGCGTCAGGACAGCCCAGCGTTCCTTGCTCTCACCCAGCTCCTGACGTCCGCGCCCATGGTCAGCGCGACCGCGATGATCGGCAGGACGGCGTAGACGATCGGTACCCAGGTCGCATCGCCGAAGGCGAAGTCGGAGAGCCGGATGATGAAGTAGAGCGAGATGGCGAGTGAAGCGACCGCCCCGATGATCAGCAGCACCGGTTTGCGGTTCAGCACCGTCGTTCCGCCCGCGATGAGCAGCCCTCCGGCCAGCAGGGCCGAGCAGCCGATCAGCACCGATTCGTCACGCAGGCTCGAACCCGCGAATCCGAAGGCGTTTCCGCCTGCGAAGATCACCGTCGAGCCGAGCAGGACAAAACCGGCCTGCACGAAGGCGAGTACGGCCGCGGCAACGGCTCCGCCCGGTCGTGGCGGCCGCTGCGGCACCATGGGGTACATCGGCACCATCGGATAGCCCGGCGGGAAGTAACCGGCGGGGTATCCGGGCGGCGCCTGCTGGTGGGCGGGCGGCTGCGCGTACGGGTCGACGGCAGAGTAGGCGGGCGGTCCGGGTGGGAGCGGCTGGCCGGTCACCGGATCGTAGGACGGCTGTGCCGGATATCCGGCCGGGTAGCCCGGGACAGGCTGACCCTGGGGCTGATACCCCTGCCCGTACGGGTCCGCGTGCCCGTACGGGTCCGCGCCCCGCCCATGCGGGTCCGGGCCCTGCCCATACGGATTCGCGGGGCCGCCCTTCTGGAAATCAGGTCCCTGAGTCACGTGGCCTCCCGGTTCCGGCACCGCGTCTGGTCACGCGGGTAGCGCTGATTCTGCCTGACTGCGGCGCCTGCGGCGCCCGTTTCGCCGGTACCGGTTGTCCTTTCGTGCGCGTAGTTGGTCGGCGACACCCACGCCGCGCAACTCGCCTGGCCGATCAGACGGACCGGCCGACCACCCGGCCCGGCTCGTCGATCGAGGGGTTCCGGGAGTCGTAGTCCCACATCGAACGGCCGAACCAACCGGCCACCAGGGTCAGCACCACGCAGAGCAGGCCTCCGCCGACGACGGCGAACTGGGTGGAGGTGGCATCGGCCACCACCCCGTGCACCAGGTCGGCGAGCCGTGGACCGCCCGCGACCACGACGGTGAAGACGCCCTGCATGCGCCCGCGCATCTCGTCGGTCGCGGCCACCTGGAGCAGCGTCGACCGGTAGACCGAGCTGACCAGGTCCGCGAACCCGCCGATGGCCAGGTAGAACACCGCAAGCCACAGCAGCGACGTGCTGCCGAACGCGGCCATCGAGAATCCCCAGAAGATGACGGCCAGCAGGATCGCGATGCCCTGTCGATGGACTCTCGTGATCCAGCCGCCGGTCAATCCACCCAGCAGCGACCCGACGGCCAGCCCGGCATTCAACAGGCCGAGAGCCACACCGCCGCCGGGCGGCCCGCCGAAGGTGTTCTCGGCCATGGCCGGGAACAGGGCCCGCGGCATGCCGCAGACCATGGCGATGATGTCGACGACGAACGTCATCAGCAGGAGTGGTCGTGCCCGCAGGTAGATCAAACCGTCGCCGACCTTCGCCCGGCCGCGGCCGGCGCCGGCTCCGGCCGGCGGGATCGGGGGTAGCCGGAACACCGCATACAGCACCCCGGTCAGCGTCAGCGCGTCCAGGAAGAACAGCCACGCCAGTCCGATCACCGGGATCAGCAGGCCGACGAGCAACGGCCCGACGATGACGCCGGTGGAGAAGACGGTGATGTTCAGAGCATTTGCGGCCGGTACCAACTGGGCGGGCACGATGCGCGGCAGGACAGCGCTCCTGGTGGGCTGGTTGACCGCGAAGAAACCCTGCTGGACGGCGAGCAGGGCCATCACCACCCAGACCTGACGGGTACCGGACAGCGCCGTCAGCCACAGCGCCAGGCTGGTCGCCGCGATCCCGACCGAGGTGATCATCAGAAGTTTGCGCCGGTCGAAGCTGTCGGCCACGGCGCCGCCCAGGAGCCCGAAGACGACCAGCGGCACCAGGGCGACCAGCGACGCGACACCGATGAGCGCCGAACTCCCGGTGATGTCGAAGATCTGCTGCTGCACGGCCACCGCCGTCAGCTGCGATCCGACCACGGTGGCGATCTGGGAGAGGAACATCCGCCGGTAGGCCGGGATCTGCAGCGGCCGCGAGTCCGGCACGATCCGCCCGAGACGACCACCCCGGCGCTCTCGCAGACCGGCCATCTCGTCGGTCTCGTCAGGAGGTTCGGTGCCGTTGGAGGAGCCGGTCCCGGGTGTGGGGGGCTTGTCCGTCACGGAGCAAGCCGCTCGACGACCCAGCGGTCCTCGACACCATGTTCGGTGACGAGGCGGTAACGGAGTCGGTCGTGCATGCGCCCGGTGCGGCCCTGCCAGAACTCCACCGTCATCGGCTCGATCCGCCAGCCACCCCAGTGTGGTGGCAGCGGGATCTCCTGGGCCTCTGCCTCGGCGGGATGATCGAGATGCCGCGCACCGAACTGGTCCTCGACGCGCTGCTGGAGACGATCCAGTTCGTCCCGGCCGGCGACGACGGTCGACTGCGGACTGGACCAGGCCCCGATCTGCGAGGCGCGGGGCCTCGTCCGCCAGTACTGGAGCGAGGTGGCCTCGTCGACTTTGTGCACCGGCCCACGGACATGGACCTGCCGCTGTAGCTGGTACCAGGGGAAGGTCGCTGCAGCCCAGGGGTTCTCGTCCAGATCGTGACTCTTGGACGAGGTGTAGTTGGTGTAGAAGACGACCCCCTGCCCGTCGACGGCCTTGGCCAGTACCGTCCGTGCGGTCGGCCTGCCGTCGGATCCTGACGTCGCCACCACCATGGCGTTGGGTTCGGTCACCCCGGCCTCGACCGCCTGGTCCAACCACGAGGCGAACTGGCTGACCCAATCAGCGGCCAGGTCCGACTCCTGCAGCCCTGCCAGCGTGTAATTCTCCCGCATCCTCGCGAGATCTTCGATGCTCACGTCGCCGTCCTGTCCGATTCGATTTCGTCCGGTCGCGCACTTCACCGACCATCTCTTACTTTAGCTAACGGTTACCTCCACCCACGACCAACAACAGCACCCGATTCGGTCGGTGGATACACCCCTCTTCCGGCGTCGACTCGAACGGGACTGCGGCGGACGTGACCAAGAGCACCGGCCCGGAGCATGGCACCAGCACAGCGCAGAGGAGGACAGTGGCGGCAAGTTGAGTGGCCGTTCCCAGGGGCGTCAGACTCCCGGATCGTGGCGCTGGACTGTCCGTTTCCGATCGACGCGCTGTCGAACCCTCAACGTGGAGGTGCCCGAAATGGCTCCAAACGCATCCGATCAGACACCCGCCGCTGCCGCATTCGTGCCCGGCCTCGAAGGTGTGGTCGCCTTCCACACCGGCATCGCCGAACCCGACAAGGACGGCGGTTCGCTGCGATACCGCGGGGTCGACATCGATGACCTGGTCGGACGAGTCGGCTTCGAGGACGTCTGGTCCCTGCTGGTCGACGACTCCTTCGGCGCCCACCTGCCGGTGGACATCTCGATGCCCGCGTTCCGCTCCGGTGACGTCCGCGTCGATGTACAGGCCAGCCTCCCGCTGCTGGCACCGGCGCGCGGGTTCGGCGCCATGCTGGACATCACCGACGAGCAGGCGCGTGACCACCTGGCCCAGACGACCGCGGCAACCCTCGCCTACGCCGCCCGGTCCGCCCGCGGCGATCTTCCGGAGGTGCCGCAGTCACTGTTGGATGCTGCGCCGACCGTCGTCGAGCGCTTCCTGACGATGTGGCTCGGCGAACCGACTCCGGAGCAGGTGCGAGCCATCGACGCCTACTGGGTCTCGGCCGCCGAGCACGGGATGAACGCCTCCACCTTCACCGCCCGGGTGATCGCGTCGACCGGCGCCGACGTACCAGCCTGCTTCACCGGGGCCGTCGGCTCGATGTCCGGCCCGCTGCACGGTGGCGCGCCGGCGCGGGTGCTGCCGATGATCGCGGCCACCGAGGAGAGCGGCGACGCCGCCTCCGTCGTAAAGGGAATTCTCGACCGTCACGACCGGTTGATGGGCTTCGGGCACCGTGTCTATCGGGCCGAGGACCCTCGGGCGAGAGTGCTGCGCCGGACCTGCCTGGAACTGAATGCTCCCCGATACGAGGCTGCCGCCGCGTTGGAGCAGGCCGCGCTGGCCGAGCTGCGGGAACGGCGCCCGGACCGGGCGATCGAGACCAACGTCGAGTTCTGGGCCGCCGTCATCCTGGACTTCGCCGGCGTACCGGCCCCAATGATGCCGGCCATGTTCACCTGCGCCCGGACCGCCGGGTGGAGCGCGCACATCCTCGAGCAGAAGCGACTCGGCCGCCTCGTCCGGCCGTCGGCCATCTACGACGGCCACGCCCCCCGCCAGCCCGAACTCGTCGACGGCTACGGCGAACTCGCCCTCGCCGGCTGAGCCCGCCTTTCGCCGGTAGGTCCCACCCCGGACGGGGGGGGGGGGGGGGGGGGGGGGGGGGGCGGGGGCGCGCGGGGGGGGGGGGGGGGGGGGGGGGGGGGGGGCCCCCCGGGGGGGGGGGGGGGCAGACAAGGGGGGCCGCGCGGGGGGGGCCACACCCC